>JAHEDN010000107.1 GCA_024641225.1 Burkholderiales bacterium
CTGCTCGCCGTCGTAGCCATCGAACACCGCCAGCGCGCCGGAGAAGTCCTCCGCCTGCGTGTACAGGCTGCGCAGAACGATCGTTTCGATGCCGGCGCCGCGCGCCGCGCGCAGGCCATTGGCGGAATCCTCGATGGCGATGCACTTCGCCGCCGGCAGGCGCAGTCGCTGCAGCGCCAGCGCGTAGGCTTCGGGGTCGGGCTTCTTGCGGGCAACGTCCTCACCGCAGACGGCGACGTCGAAGCGCGCCAGCGCGGCGGAGCCGAGCGTCGATCGAAGCAGCACGTCGAGATTGGCGCGGCTGGTGGTGGTGGCGATCGCCAGCCGTTTGCCGTCGGCGGTGAGCGCATCGAGCAGCGCCGGCAGGCCTGGCCGCAGGTGCAGTTCACCAGCTTCGACGATCGCCGCATAGTGCGCGTTCTTGCGCGCGTGCAGTTCGCCGATGCGCTGTTCCGCCCCGGCGGAAGCCAGCCAGTCCGGCGCGAAGCGCCGCGCGAAATGCGTGATTCGTTCCTTGCCGCCGGTGACGGCGAGCAGTTCACCGTACAGCCGCTCGCTCCAGTGCCAGGGCAGGCCCTCCTCGGCGAAGGCGCGGTTGAAGGCAATGCGATGCCCGTCGCGCTCGGTTTCGGCCAGCGTGCCGTCGACGTCGAAGATGACAGCGGCGATCACGCGTTCAGCGCAGGCGAACTCAGGCGGCGCCCTTCCACTTGATCGAGCAGCCGATGCTCGGCAACTGCTCCGCCGGGCCGGTGCCGCTGTCGGCAATCTGCCTCATCGCCTCGAACAGTTCGCGGCGCGAACCGGGCGCCGCCGGGTCGCGGCGCGACGCATCGAGGCGGCCGCGGTACTGCAGTTGCAGCCCGGCGTTGAATCCGAAGAAATCCGGCGTACACACGGCGCCGTAGGCACGCGCGATGTCCTGCGTTTCGTCGTACAGATAAGGGAACGGGAAGGCGTGGCGTTTCGCCACCTTCACCATGTTGTCGAGGGAGTCCTCGGGATAGGCGACTGGATCGTTGGCGCTGATCGCCACCACGCCGATGCCGACCGGCTTCAGTTCGCGCGCATCGCGGATGATGCGGTCGAGCACCGCCTGTACGTACGGGCAGTGATTGCAGATGAACATCACCAGCAGGCCGTTTTCGCCGCGGCACTGATCGCGCGTCCACATCTTTCCGTCGACGCCGGGCAGCCGAAAATCGGGCGCCGTTGCGCCCGGGTTCAGCGGTTCGGATTGAGCAGCCATGTGGGGGACCTCGCGAGACGGGGGCCGGTGGATACCTTCACAGCAAGCCGATGCGTCGGCAAGGCGCCTCGCTCGGCGCAACCGCCGTTGCCGGTTCAGGCGCCGATGAGGTGGCGCGCGGCGGCAGCGACGTTTTCGGCGGTGAGGCCGAAGTGCGCATACAGTTTGCCGGCCGGAGCCGACTCGCCGAAGCTCGGCACGCCGAGCACGTCGCCTTCCAAGCCGACGTACTTGCGCCAGAAGTCCGGATGCCCGGCCTCGACCGCCACGCGCGGCACGCCCGTTGGCAGTACCTGCGACTGCCATTGACTGTCCTGGCGATCGAACACGGAGGTGCAGGGCAGCGAAACGACGCGCGCCGCAACGCCTTCCTTTGCGAGCAGCTTGTGCGCCTCCAGCGCTAGGGACACTTCGGAGCCGGTGGCGATCAGCACCACCCGAGGACTGCCGTCGGCCTCGGCGATCACGTAGCCGCCGCGTGCAATGCCTTTTTCGGTGTCCGCGTCGCGCGCGACCTGCGGCAGGTTCTGCCGCGACAGCAGGAGCGCTGTCGGGCCGTCGCGCCGCTCGACGCCGGCGCGCCAGGCGAGCGTCGTTTCCACGCCATCGCAAGGCCGCCAGACGTCGAGGTTCGGGATCAGCCGCAGGCTCGCCGCGTGCTCGATCGGCTGGTGGGTCGGACCGTCTTCGCCGAGGCCGATCGAATCGTGTGTCAGCACGTAGACGGCGCGCGTCTTCATCAGCGCGCTCATCCGGATGCCGCTGCGCGCGTAGTCGGAGAACACCGCGAAGGTCCCGCCGTACGGGATGAAGCCGCCGTGCAGCGCGAGGCCGTTCATCAGCGCTGCCATGCCGAACTCGCGCACCCCGTAGTGAACGTAGTTGCCGCCGGGGTTGGAATCGACCGACGCCGACGCCTTGACCGCGGTGAGGTTGGACCAGGTCAGGTCGGCCGAGCCGCCGAGCAGTTCGGGCACGGCCGGCACCAGCGCCTCGAGCACGTTCTGCGACGACTTGCGCGACGCGGTCGGCGCCGTCACCGCGCGCGCCGCCGCCACGATGCCCTCCGCCGTCTGCTTCCAGTTGGCGGGCAACTCGCCTTGCATGCGGCGCGTGAATTCGGTGGCAAGCGCCGGGTGTTCGCGCGAGTACGCCTCGAAGCGCTTCTGCCAGTCGCCGCGCACGGCGCGGCCGGCCTGGCGCGCGTCCCACTGCGTGCGCAGTGCCTCCGGTACCTCAAACGGAGCGTGGTTCCAGCCGAGTGCGGCGCGCGTTGCCGCCGTTTCATCGGCGCCGAGCGGCGCGCCGTGCACCTCGTGCGTGCCGGCGGCCTTCGGTGCGCCCCAGCCGATCGTGGTGCGGCAGATGACCAGCGTCGGACGCGACGCCTCGCCCTGTGCGCTTTCGATGGCCGCGTCGATGGCCAGCGCGTCGTGGCCGTCGATCGGCCCGATCACGTTCCAGCCGTAGGCGGCGAAGCGCTGCGCGGTGTCGTCGCGGAACCAGCCTTTGACGTGGCCGTCGATCGAGATACCGTTGTCGTCATAGAAGCACACCAGCTTCGACAGGCCGAACACGCCGGCCAGCGAGCAGGCTTCGTGCGACACGCCTTCCATCAGGCAGCCGTCGCCGAGGAAGACCCAGGTGCGGTGATCGACGATCGGGTGGCCCGGCCGGTTGAAGTGCGCGGCCAGCAGCTTCTCGGCGAGGGCCATCCCGACCGCATTGGCCAGGCCCTGGCCGAGCGGGCCGGTGGTCGTCTCCACGCCCGGCGTCAGCCCGACTTCGGGATGGCCGGGTGTCTTCGAGTGCAGCTGGCGGAAGTTCTTCAGTTCGTCGAGCGGCAGCGCGTAGCCGGTGAGATGCAGCAGCGCATAGAGCAGCATCGAGCCATGGCCGTTGGACAGCACGAAGCGGTCGCGGTCCGGCCAGCCCGGCTCCGCCGGATCGTGCTTCAGGAACCGCCGCCACAGCACCTCGGCGATGTCGGCCATGCCCATCGGCATGCCTGGGTGGCCGCTCTTGGCGGCATTGACGGCGTCGATGGCGAGGAAGCGCAGCGCGTTGGCCCGCTCGCGCGCGGCGCGGACGCGGTCGGTTAGGCTTTCGGGGGCATTCATCGTTTTTCCTCCTCGAACCGGCGCGCGATCGGGCGCGACAGTCTCATTGCGTTTCCCTCGCCGCGAGCGACAGGGACGGCGTGAGAGTTCCTCAGGCGCGTCGCTTGCGGTCCATCAGGCGCAGGATCAGCGGCGTGAAGATCAGCTGCATCGCCAGGCCCATCTTGCCGCCCGGACAGATGATGGTGTTCGGCCGCGTCATCCACGAGTCGTGCAGCATCGACATCAGGTAGGGGAAGTCGATGCCCTTGGGATCGGCGAAGCGGATGATCACCATGCTCTCGTCGGCGCTCGGAATGTCGCGGGCGATGAACGGGTTCGACGTGTCCACCGTCGGCACGCGCTGGAAGTTCACGTGCGTGACGCCGAACTGCGGACAGATGTAGTTCACGTAGTCCGGCATGCGGCGCAGGATGGTGTCGACCACGGCCTCCTGCGAGTAGCCGCGCGTCTTCTTGTCGCGGTGCAGCTTCTGGATCCACTCGAGGTTGATGATCGGAACCACGCCGACCAGCAGGTCGACGTGCTTGGCGACGTTGATTCCGTCGTCGACGTACCCGCCGTGCAGGCCCTCGTAGAACATCAGGTCGGAATCGGGCGCGATGTCCTTCCACTCGGTGAAGTTGCCGGGCTCGACGCCGAACTCGGCGGCCTCGCCGGCATCGTGGATGTACTTGCGGACGCGTCCGCCGCCGCTTTTGCCATAGCCTTTGAACAGCGCTTCGAGTTCGCCGAGCAGGTTCGAGTACGGGCCGAAGTGCGAGAAGTGCTTGTTGCCGGCCGCCTCCGCCTCCTTCATCTGGGCACGCATTTCCATCCGGCTGTAGCGGTGGAATGAGTCGCCTTCGACCACTTGGGCGCGGACGCCTTCACGCCGGAAGATGTGCTGAAAACTCTGCATCACCGTGGTGGTGCCGGCTCCGGAGGAGCCGGTCACGGCGATGATCGGATGCTTGACGGACACGGTGCCTCTCCCTATCGATGTCTTGTTCTGTTGCCGTCGGTCGCGGCGGGCTCAGGTCAGCGCCTCGGGCCGGAACAGCGAGCGTTCATTGAACAGCGGTGACACGTACGGCTTGTCGGTGCCCGCGTCGCACTCCTGGTGGTAGCGCTCGATGCGATCGACCTCGGCCTTCGAGCCGAACACGAGCCCGATGCGCTGGTGCAGCGCCTCGGGCTGCACGTCGAGCACCGGGAAGCGACCGGTGCTGGCGCGGCCGCCTGCCTGTTCCATCACGTAGCCGATCGGGTTGGCTTCGTACAGCAGGCGCAGCCGGCCGGGCTTGCTCGGATCCTTGGTGTCGCGCGGGTACATGAACACGCCGCCGCGCATCAGGATCCGGTGTGCCTCGGCCACCATGCTGGCGATCCAGCGCATGTTGAAGTCCTTGCCGCGCGGCCCGGTCTTGCCGGCCAGGCACTCGTCGACGTAGCGCTTGACCGGCGACTCCCAGAAGCGGCTGTTGCTGGAGTTGATCGCGAACTCCTGCGTTTCCTCTGCGACACGGATGTCGGGATGGGTCAGCTTGAACTCGCCGAGGCTCGGGTCGAGCGTGAAGCCCGCGACGCCGCTGCCCACCGTCAGCACCAGCATCGTCGCCGGTCCATAGATCGCATAGCCGGCCGCGATCTGCATCGTGCCGGGCTGCAGGAAGTCGGCGTCGGTCACGTCGCGCCCGCTCTCGATGACCTCCTGAGGCGCGCGCAGGATCGAGAAGATGCTGCCGACCGCGACGTTGACGTCGATGTTGCCCGAGCCGTCGAGCGGGTCGAACACGAGCAGGTACTTGCCGCGCGAATACTGCGCCGGGATCTGGTAGGGCGCTTCCATCTCTTCCGAGGCCATGCCGGCCAGGTGACTGGACCACTCGGAGGTACGGAGAAAGATCTCGTTGCTGACGACGTCGAGCGGCTTCTGTGCCTCGCCCTGCACGTTGATCGCCGCGTGCGAGCGGGCCGCCGCCGCAAGCTCGCGGCTCATCGGGTCGCCGAGTTCGCCGAACGCCACCGCGCGCGCGATCGCCTTGGTGGCCAGCGAGACGTCGAGGATCAGCGCGTTCAGTTCTCCGCTCGCGCCCGGAAAGCGGCGGCGTTGTTCGATCAGGTACTGGGTCAGCGTGCGGCGGTTGGATAGTGGCATGTGGTTCTCTTTTGAATCATGAAGCGGCGGCCTGGAACACCCGGCTGGCGAGGATGTCGTCGGGCATCAGGGTGGTCAGGTCGGCCTCGCTCAGTACCCGCTCGCGGTCGGCGAACAGACGTGAGGCGGCGCGCAGGCGGGCGCGATCCAGCGCGTTGCGGACGCTGCGCGCGTTGGCGAAATGCGGCTGCCGCATGCGGCGTTCGAGATACTGCTCGAAGGCCTCGCGCGCGCCCGGGCCGAAGCGGTAGTGCTGTGCAGCCAGCATGCGATCGGCGATCTGCAGCAGCTCCTCATTGCCGTAGTCAGGAAAGTCGATGTGGTGCGCGATGCGCGAACTCATGCCCGGATTGGACTTGAAGAACGTGTCCATCCGGTCCTTGTAGCCGGCCAGGATCACCACCAGGTCGTCGCGCTGGTTCTCCATCACCTGGAGCAGGATCTCGATCGCCTCCTGCCCGTAATCGCGCTCGTTCTCCGGCCGGTACAGGTAGTACGCCTCGTCGATGAACAGCACGCCGCCCATCGCCTTCTTCAGCACTTCCTTGGTCTTCGGCGCGGTGTGACCGATGTACTGGCCGACCAGGTCGTCGCGGGTGACGCTGACGACATGACCTTTCCGCACGTAGCCGAGCCGGTGCAGGATTTCGGCGATGCGCAGCGCGACCGTCGTCTTGCCGGTGCCCGGGTTGCCGGTGAAGCACATGTGCAGACTGGGCGCCGTGTGCCTGCCGTCTGCGGCAAGGCCGAGATTGGCGCGCAGCTTGTCGATCACCAGCAACGCCGCGATGTCGCGGATGCGTTGCTTGACCGGAGCGAGCCCGACCAGGTCGCGGTCGAGCTCGTCCATCACCGCCTCGATCTGGCTCTGCGCCAGCACCTCGCTGACGGTGCGCGCGCCCGTGCTCGCCGGCTCGCCTGCCGGCGGCGCTGCGGGGGAGGCCGCAGCGGGCTGCGGCGTTCCCGGGATCGAATACAGCGGCTTGGTCATCGACGTCGGCCCCGGCTTCAGCCCGTGTAGCGCTCGGCCTCGGGCTTGTCGGTCGCGTACGAATGCACCGTGTAGCGCATGCGCCGCCCGTCGATCTCCTGCCGTGCTAGCCCGAAGCCCGGCTCCGACTTGGGCCGGTTGACGATGAAGCTCATCGCGATCGACTCGACGCCGCGCGTGGAATCGAACGCCATCAGGCGGATGTAGTGGTTCGGGAAGGTCTTGCGGCAGCCGGACAGTTCCATCATCACGCCGGCGGCGTCCTTGAGGTCGAACATCGGCATGCCGAACATTTCCCAGTACGTGTTGCGCGGGTGCGGGTCGTCGGTGTACTCGACACTCCACGCGTAGCCCTTGTTCAGGCCGTATTCGACCTGAAGGCGGATCTCGCCGTCGGTGAGGTCCGGAAGAAAACTGAACTGGCCCTGCGTGATCCGGCCGGTCGGGTTGGTCATCATGGCGAAAAGCTCCTCGTCTTGTCAGTGTCGTTCCCGCGCAGGCGGGAACCCAGGTGGTAGTGCTTGCCGTGGATCCCCGCTTTCGCGGGGATGACACGAACTAGGCCACCGCGGGCGTGACGGCGTAGTCACTCGTGTCGGTCGACGTGTAGTTGAACGACACGTCCTTCCAGGTGTCCAGCGCCTGCTTCAGCGGCGTGCAGAACTGCGCCGCCTTCTGCAGGATGTCGGGGCCTTCCGTGGCGATGTTGCGTCCCTCGTTGCGCGCCTTGACCATCGCTTCCAGCGCGACGCGGTTGGCGATCGCGCCGGCCTGGATGCCGGCCGGGTGCCCGATCGTGCCGCCGCCGAACTGCAGGATCACGTCATCGCCGAAGAGATCAATGAGCTGGTGCATCTGCCCAGCGTGGATGCCGCCCGAGGCCACCGGCATCACCTTCTTCAGGTCGCACCAGTCCTGGTCGAAGAACAGGCCGCGCGGCAGGTCCTGCCTGGTGTAGCCGTCGCGGCAGACGTTGTAGTAGCCCTGCACGGTCATCGGGTCGCCCTCGAGCTTGCCGACCGCGGTCCCGGTGTGCAGGTGGTCGACGCCGGCCAGGCGCAGCCACTTGGCGATCACGCGGAAGCTCACGCCGTGGTTCTTCTGCCGCGTGTACGTGCCGTGGCCAGCGCGGTGCATGTGCAGGATCATGTCGTGCTTGCGGCACCAGTTAGCCATGCTCTGGATCGCGGTCCAGCCGACGATCAGGTCGATCATGATCACCACGCTGCCCAGTTCCTTGGCAAGCTCGGCGCGCTCGTACATGTCCTCCATCGTCGCGGCGGTGATGTTCAGGTACGAGCCCTTGACCTCGCCGGTGGCGGCGCTGGCCTTGTTCACCGCGTCCATCACGTACAGGAAGCGGTCGCGCCAGTGCATGAAGGGCTGCGAGTTGATGTTCTCGTCGTCCTTCATGAAGTCGAGGCCGCCCTTCAGGCCTTCGTAGATCACGCGGCCGTAGT
>JAHEDN010000108.1 GCA_024641225.1 Burkholderiales bacterium
GTCGGGGATCCCGTCGTAGTAACTCTCGACCGCGCGCAGCGCGTCGGACGTGTAGTCCACGGTTGCGCCCGGCGGGCCCTGCAGGCGCCCGAAAATCACGCCACGGTCCTCGAGCGGGGCCAGTTCCGAAGGCAGCAGAGTGAACAGCCCGCCGCCTGCCGCGACCACCAGTATCCAGCCGATCAGCGCCGACCAGCGATGTGCCAGGACCCAGGCGAGCGACCTCGCGTAGCCCCGGGTCAGGCCGTCGAGAAAGCGGTCGATGGCCCGGTACACCACGCCGTGCTTGGTCTCGTGGTGCAGCAGCTTGCTGCACATCATCGGCGACAGCGTCAGCGCCACGAATCCGGAGACCAGCACGGCACCGGCCAGCGCGAGGGCGAACTCGATGAACAGGCGCCCCGTCCGGCCCGTGGAAAACGCCAGCGGCGCGAACACGGCCACCAGGGTCAGCGTCATCGCGATGACTGCGAAGCCGATTTCCTTGATGCCCTTGATCGCCGCCTCCACGCGCGGCACGCCAGCCTCGATGTTGCGGAAGATGTTCTCCAGCACGACGATCGCATCGTCGACCACCAGGCCGATCGCCAGCACCATCGCCAGCAGCGTCAGCGTGTTGATGGTGAAGCCGAACGCGTACATCAGCGCGAACGCGCCCACCAGCGACACCGGGATCGTCACCAGCGGAATCAGCGTCGCGCGAAGGTTGCGCAGGAAGAAGAAGATCACCAGGACCACCAGTACAACCGCCTCGGCCACGGTCGTGAACACCGAGTCGATCGAGCGGTCGATGAACACCGATGCGTCGTAGGCCACCGTGATCTTCATGCCCGGCGGCAGCGTCTCGTTGATCTTGGCGATCTCGGCGCGCACGGCCTTCGACAGTTCGAGCGGGTTGCCGGTGGCCTGCTTGACCACGCCCATGTTCAGCGACGGCTCGCCGTTGAAGCGCGCGATCACCCGCTCGTCCTGCGCACCGATGGCCACCGCGGCCACGTCGCGCAGCCGCACCGGATAGCCCCCCACATTGGCGATGATCGCGTCCTCGAACTGCCGCACCGTCTGCAGATCGGTGGCGGCGACGATCGTGAACTCCCGCTTGGCCGACTCGATCCGCCCCGACGGCAGCTCGACGTTCTGCCGGCGTAGCGCCTCCTCGACGTCCTGCACGGTCAGGCTGTAGCCGGCCAGCCGATCGCGGTCGACGTTGATGCGCATCGCCACCCGTCGCTCGCCGAAGATCCACACGTCCGCCGCGCCCGGCAGCACCGACAGCCGCGGCTTCACGTAGCGGGAGAGGTAGTCCGAGACCTCGATCGGGCTGCGCGCGCCCTGCGTGACCGCCATCCAGATGGTCGGGAAGGCGTCGGCCTCGACCTTGGCAATCACCGGCTCGTCGACGTTATCCGGCAGGCGGGCACGCACGCGCGCCACCTTGTCGCGCACGTCGGCCGCGGCCGAGTCGGGATCGCGCGTGATGCGGAAGCGGACATTGATGTTGCTGCGCTCGGAGCGCGAGAACGAGGTCATCAGTTCGACGCCCTCGATCCCGGCCAGCGAGTCCTCCAGCACCTTGGTGATCTGGGATTCGACCACTTCGGCCGAGGCGCCGGTGTAGGTCGTCTGCACGCTCACCACCGGCTCGTCGATCTTCGGGTACTCGCGCACCGCCAGCCGCGTGTACGAGATGAGGCCGATCACCAGCACCATCAGCGACAGCACGCTGGCCAGCACCGGGCGGCGAATGCAGATCTCGAAGAGCGACATCGACGACCCCGCGCTCAACCCTTCGGAGGCGCGGCCGCGCCCTTGCCTTCCGGAGGTGCAGCGTTGCCGCTGTTCCCCGCTGGGGCTGCGCCGGACCCGGATTCGGCACCTGCGCCACCACCCGTGGCCGGCGCCGCGCTGATCACCCGCACGGGCTGGCCGTCCCGCTGCACGCGGATTCCGGCGGTGACGACCTGCTCACCGGCACGCACTCCTTCGAGCAGTTCGACCTGCGCTTCGCGGCGCACGCCGAGCTTCACGCGCACTCTTTTCGCCTTGCCATCGGCGACCGTGTAGACGAAGAAGTCGTCGCCGAGCGGAACGACCGCCTCTTCCGGCACCATCAGCGCGTTGGGCCGTTCGCCCAACAGCACCTTGACGCGCGCGAACATGCCGGGGCGAAGCCGGCCGTCGGTGTTGTCAAGGCGTGCCCGAACCTCGAGCGATCGGCCGCTGGCGTCCACGCGGGGATTGATCGCGTCGATGGCGCCGGCGTAGCGGGAGCCCGGCAGCGCGTCCGCCGTCAGCTCGACCAGCAGGCCCGCCTTCAGCTGTGGGAAGTAGCGCTCCGGCAACCGGAAATCCGCCTTCAGCGTGCGGATGTCCTCGACGTTGACGAGCTCCGCGCCGTCTTTGACGTAGTCGCCGATGCTGACGTTGCGGATGCCCACAACACCGTCGAACGGAGCGACGATGCGCATCTTCGCCAGCCGAGCCTCGGCAAGCCTCAGCTTCGCTTCGGCGACCTGAACGTTCGACGCGGCCTGGTCCTGGGCGCTCGAACTGACGAAATTCTTGCTTGCCAGGTCCTCGGTGCGCCTCAGGCTGCTGGTCGCCAGGTCGAACTCGGCGCGCGCCTGCGCGACCTCGGCCTCGTTCAGCGTTGCGTCCAACCCGACCAGCAGCTGGCCGCGCCGCACCGGCTGCCCGTCCCGAAAGCCGATCGTCGCGATCCGCCCGGACACCTCGGGCCGCAGCACGACGCTCTCGTTCGAGCGCAGCGAGCCGATCGCGGTGATCGATTCCTGCACGGGGACGGGCCTCAGTTCGACCACCTCGACCGGCACCGGTCCGCCCGGCCCCTTTGCCGGGCCCTTGGCGTCGGTGCCCTTGCCGTCGGCCGCCTTGCCTGAGACGTCCTTCGCCGGACTCGCAACGCCGAACGTTGTGTGCTGATTGAGGAGGTAGGCCGCACCTCCCGCGGCCAGCAGGCCCAGCAATGCCACCACGGTCACGGTATGTCTGGCCATCGGGAAGCGCTATTGAAAACGGGCGCAGCACGCTGCGCCCTGAGCGGCAAAATGTAGCACTCGGCCGGTCGTTAGACCGCGATGCGGCTCAGCGCTCGCTCGCCGCCGCGGCGCCCTTGTTGGCGAGCGCGTCGGCGCGCTCGTTGCCCGGCACGCCGGCGTGGCCCCTGACCCAGCGCCAGTCGATATCGTGCGCAGAGGCCAGCTGGCCGAGCCGCTTCCAGAGATCGGAGTTCTTCACCGCCTTGTTGCCCGCGGTCTTCCAGCCGCGGCGGATCCAGGTCGGCAGCCATTCGGTGACGCCCAGCTTCACGTACTGCGAATCGGTATGCACGATCACCCGGCAGCGCCGCTTCAGCGACGCCAGTGCCTCGATGACGGCGGTCAGTTCCATCCGGTTGTTGGTCGTCGCCGGATCGCCGCCGTACAGTTCCTTCTCGTGGACTCCGGCGCGCAGCAGCGCACCCCAGCCACCGGGACCCGGATTGCCCTTGCAGGCGCCATCGGTCCAGATCTCGACCTGCGGCTGCGCGCCGCCGAGTGGCGTGAGTTCCGAGTTCATCGTTCCCGTCTGCGCCGGATCCGCCACGAGCCGGATGCTGCGATCGTGCCTCATCGCCGTTGCATTCGAACCGCCCCGTCGTTGGCCGCGGTCCGGTCCTCCTCGACGCGCACGCTCACGGCATCCTGGGTGACGAGCAGCGACCGGTTTGCCGCCGGCACCAGTGCGCGCGACCGCTCCTCCTTGCGTTTCCACGCTGGACCGATCAGCCGCATGCCGCGCACGCGCTTGACCGCGGTCAGCAGGTACACCGAGCCGAGCACCGGCCACCAGCGGTCGCCGGCCTTTTCCATGAACCGCCAGCGCGCCAGCCACTTGTCGCTGCGCGCCCACGGCGCATAGCAGCCGAACCGGCCTCGATTGACTTCGAACGACAGCAGCTTCAGCCAGTCCTTCAGCCTGGGCAGCGCGATGAACTGGCCTGTGCGCGGCAGGTACGCGGACGTGCCCAGCCGCGCGCTCATCTGCCGCAGCCCCCACAAGCTGCCGGGATTGAAGCCGGTGATCACCACGTGTCCTTCCGGCACAAGGATGCGATCCACCTCGCGCAATACCTGATGCGGCTCGTGGGCGAACTCGAGGATGTGCGGCATCACCGCCAGGTCGATCGAGGCGCTGGCGAACGGCAGTTCTTCGTAGCGGTTGATCACCGCGACCTTCGTGTGCTCGCCGTCGCCATTGTGCCGTCGGGCATCGAGCAGGCGGTCCGAGGCACAGAAGCGAAGCGGCATCCGGTTCTCGCGCAGTGCGTCGATCTCCGGCAGCCCGAGCTGAAGCGCGTGGTAGCCAAAGATGTCTGCCACGCAGGCGTTCAGGTGCTGCTGCTCCCACGCAAGCGCGTAGCGCCCCGGCGGCGATCGCAGGAAGGCCGACAGTGCGTCGCCCGGCGCCAGCTCGTGCATCACGCCGTCACGTCCGACCGCTGGGAAGCGGCGCCGACATCGCCGACAATCCGTCCGTTGCCCATCCGCGCGCTGCTTCCCGAAAAAATGGAGTCCGACCCCGATCTCGCCGTCGAGCCGGTTCCGGCATTCGACGACAACTACCTGTGGCTGATCGCGCATGGATCACAGGCCGCGGTCGTCGACCCTGGCGACGCCGAACCCGTGCTGCACCGTCTGCGGCAGCGCGACCTCACCCTGGCGGCCATTTTAGTCACGCACCATCACGGCGACCATGTCGGGGGGGTCGAGTCGCTGGTCCACGCCACCGGCGCGCGCGTATACGGGCCGCGCGACGAGCCGATTCCGTCTCGCGACGTCGCGCTCGCCGGAGGCGAGCGGATCGAAGTGCTTGGCGTCGAATTCGATGTTCTCGCCGTGCCCGGCCACACGCGAGGTCACATCGCCTACCACGCGCCATCGATGCGCTGGCTCTTCTGCGGCGATACGCTGTTCGCCGCAGGCTGCGGTCGCCTGTTCGAAGGCACGGCCGCGCAGATGTCCGAGTCGCTCGCCCGTCTGGCGAGACTGCCCGACGACACTCGCGTCTACTGCGCCCACGAGTACACGCTTTCGAACCTGCGCTTCGCACTCGCGGTCGAACCCGACAGCGCCGTGCTGCGCGCGCGCCAGCAGGCCTGCAGCGCGCTGCGCGCCCGCGGCGTGCCGACGCTGCCGTCGACGATCGGCGAGGAGCGAGCCACCAATCCCTTCCTTCGCTGCGACGTGCCCGCGGTCAAGAGCAGTGCCGAAGCGCGCGAGGGGCATCCGCTCTCGTCGAGTACCGACGTCTTTGCGGTGCTGAGACAGTGGAAGAACAGCTTCTGATCGCCCGCGCCGCCGCATCCGCGCCTATACTCGCGCGGTCCTCCGAACAAGAATCGTGATGCCGAAGTCGAAGCTCATCGGCCGCATCGCCACGGCACTGCTGCTGATGACTGCGGTTCCGCTGGTCGCCGCTGCGCAGGACGGCGCCGCGCCCGCCACCGAATCGGCCGCCGGTGCGCTGGCCAGCGCGGCGGCATCGAGTAGCGGGCTGACCCGGCCCGACCCGCTCGGCACGCTGCTCAAGAAACTGTCGTCGGAACACCCGGCCGATTCGGCGCGGCTTGAACCTCTGCCGGCCTCCGATTCCAGCATCGACCTGTGGCAGCGCATCCGTCGCGGTTTTGCGATGCCGGACCTGGATAATCGCGCCGCCACCAACAGCACGCGCTGGTATGCGGCCCGGCCCGATTACCTTGGCCGCATGGCGGCGCGCGCCAACCTCTACCTGTTCCATATCGTCGAGGAAATCGAGCGGCGCGGAATGCCTACTGAGCTCGCCCTGCTCCCCTTCGTGGAAAGCGCGATGCAGCCGGAAGCAGAGTCGCGGGCCAAGGCGGCCGGGCTGTGGCAGTTCATTCCGTCGACCGGCAAGCTGTACCAGCTCGAACAGAACCTGTGGCAGGACGAGCGACGCGACGTCGTCGAGTCGACCCGCGCGGCGCTCGATTACCTGCAGAAGCTCTACGACGACTTCGGTGACTGGCAACTTGCGCTGGCAGCCTACAACTGCGGCGAAGGCTGCGTGGCGCGCGCCGTTGACAGGGCGCGTGCGCGCAGGCAGTCGACCGAATATTCACGGCTGCGGCTGCCGCGCGAGACGCAGGGCTACGTGCCCAAGCTGCAGGCGATCAAGAACATCGTGCGCGACCCCGCCGGCCATGGCGTCGAACTGCCGGCGATCCGCAACGAGCCTTACTTCGCAGTGCTGCGCAAGACGCGCGATATCGATGTCGACACTGCGGCCCGCCTCGCCGAGATGCCGGTCGATGAGTTCCGCGAGCTCAATCCATCGTTCAACCGGCCGCTGATCATCGGCGCCGGCGAGGCGAACCTGCTGCTGCCAGC
Organism: Burkholderiales bacterium; assembly: GCA_024641225.1. Taxonomy (GTDB): domain Bacteria; phylum Pseudomonadota; class Gammaproteobacteria; order Burkholderiales; family Burkholderiaceae_F; genus JADJWR01. The sequence goes on from JAHEDN010000108.1 coordinate 6,414, forward strand.
CGACCGCGCCGACATCTTCCTCGCCAACCTTGCCGCTTTCGAAGCGACCGGCCAGCCGCTGGCGAGCTGGACGACCTACACGGTACTGAACACCGACACGGTGGAGAACATCGCGACGCGCGTCGGCGTCAGCGCTGAGCACCTGCGGGAGGCGAACCGGATCCCGAAGCGGCATAAGCTGGCGGCGGGATCGACGATCCTGATCCCGCGCGACGAAACGATGACCAACGATGTCGCACCGGAACAGCTCGAAGCGGCGCTGTCGCTGCTTCCGGATCGCGGCGCGCAGCGCTTGATCACCTACCGAGTTCGCCGTGGCGACACGCTGAGCGGCATTGCGCGCCGCTACCGCATCACGATGGATGAGATCGTCGAACTGAACAAGCTGCGCAACCGCAAGCTCTTCGCCGGCCAGCGGCTCAGCCTCGCCGTCTCGGGCGGCGACACGCGATCCGGCACTGCCGTGGCGCAGAGAACGAACGCACGCCGGCGCTGATCCCCGCTGCCGGTACCATGCGGGCCGGTTTTTTCATCTCCGTTCGCAAAAATGGCCTTCCTCTCCGGCAAGCGCATCCTGATCACCGGCCTGCTCTCCAACCGATCGATCGCCTACGGCATCGCGCAGGCCTGCTACCGCGAAGGCGCACAGCTCGCCTTTACCTACGTCGGCGACCGCTTTCGCGAGCGAATCCGCGAGTTTGCCGACGAGTTCGGCTCCGAAGTCGTGCTGCCCTGCGACGTCAGCGAAGATGCGCAGATCAGCGGCGCGATCGCCGGCTTGCGCGAGCGCTGGGACGGGCTCGACGGGCTGGTGCACTCGATCGGTTTCGCCCCCCGCGAGGCAATCGCCGGCGAGTTCATCGACGGCCTGAGCCGGGAGAGTTTCCGCATCGCGCACGAAATCTCCGCCTACAGCTTCCCGGCGCTGGCCAAGGCGGCGCTGCCGCTGCTCGAAGGCCGTGCCGGCTCGCTGCTGACGCTGACCTACCTCGGCGCCGAGCGGGTCGTGCCCCACTACAACACGATGGGGCTGGCGAAGGCCTCGCTCGAGGCGTCGGTGCGGTACCTCGCCAGCGACCTCGGGCCTCGCGGCATTCGAGCCAATGGCATCTCGGCGGGTCCGATCAAGACGCTCGCCGCCAGCGGCATCAAGGGTTTCTCGCGCATGCTGGCATTCAACGAGGCGAACGCGCCGCTGCGGCGGAACGTGACGGTCGAGGAGGTCGGCAACGTGGCCGCGTTCCTGCTGTCCGATCTCGCCTCAGGCATGACCGGCGAGATCGTCCACGTCGACTGCGGCTTCCGCTCGGTGGCCTTCGGGCTGGCCGCGGTCGGCGCCGAGTAGCGCGCCGGCGCGCAGCCGTCGCGGCGCCAGGCGCGTGGCCGGTCACGGGCCGTCGCCTCGCGCCACCGCCTGCCCTTATCGCTCCATCAGTCTTCGCGGCGGTAACCCCCGTCGTCGACGAAGGCGGCGAATTCGGCATTGCCGACCAGGCGGCGCGACATCGCGAACGGCG
>JAHEDN010000109.1 GCA_024641225.1 Burkholderiales bacterium
CGAGATATGCCCGCCGCATAGCGTGAACAGCACCGGCACGCCGTGCGCGCGCAGTACGGCGGCAATGCGCTCGCCGCCGTTCATTGCCTTCGCCTGGCGGCCTGATCGGCCATCGTCCGGTACGGCGAGGTGCGCGGACAGCCGATGCCAGGCCGCTCCGCGCCGCAATCGCGCAGCCATGTGCGATGGTGCGCCTTCGTCATAGTCATGGGGGTGGCGTCGCGCCCGTTGTCACTGCGCGGCGAAATCTAGCAGCGAGCCGACGCTACCGGCCGCCCGCGGCGCGATATCACAGGATCCCTGGAGCCGGATTGCGCCGGGATGCGACACATGTCGCGGGCTGCCGATCCAACGCGCCCCGCGCGGGATGCGGCAGCACGACCTAGCGCAGCGGCACGACCGACCCCGAGCCGCGGATCGATTTGATGATCTTCGGCGCACCGAGGTAGCGGACGTCGCCGGACCCCGAAACGTCGACCTTCAGTGTCTCAGTCGCGTGGACACGGGCGTCGCCGCGGCCGTTGATCCGCACGGCCACCTGCTGCGCCACCAGGTCGGCGCAGTGCACGTCGCCGGAACCTTCGATCACCACGCCGAGGGTGCGCGCCGTTCCCTTGGCACGGAAGTCGCCGTTGCCGGCCAGCGAGACCGCCACCGCGCTGGCGCGCAACAGGTCGACCGCGATGTCGCCCGAACCCTGCAGCGTTGCCTCGAAGACGTCGGCTTCGATGCGATCGGCGCGCACGTCGCCCGAGCCGCGCAGGACGACGCCGTTCAACTGGCGCGCCTGCACGCGGACCCGGATCTTGGCATGCGTGCGGTAGGAGGCCCCGGGATGCAGCCCGACCACCAGCGCACCGTCGCGCACCGTGGTTTCGATCAACGGCGCAATGTTGTCGTCGGCGTGCACCACCACACCCTCCCGGTCCGCCGTCTGCACCCTGACCTCGAGCGGACCCTGGAGCACCAGGCGGCTGAAGCCGGCGACGTCGCGGACGTCATCGATGACCTTGCCCGAACCCTCGACGCGGTCGCCCGACGTGCCGAACAGGGCCAGGTATCCGGTCCCCGCCGCTTCGCCCTGCCTCTGCGCAAGGGCCGGTACGAACGGTACGAGAGCACCGGCCACGAGCATTGCCCGGCGCGCGCCTGCGAACGTGCGACTCGACATCGCTTGATCCTCCTTTGAGACCCGGCCTCAGTATGCGCAACCGCCACGGCCGGCACCCGCGCCGCGCGACAGAGCGTCAAAGCGAGCGTGCGGACTGCATTTTCGGCCGACGGCCGGGCGCCCCCGGCCGGCGCGACTGCGCATCGTCCGCGCGGCGTAGCACCTCCTGCGTTGGGTCAAGGCCAGCCAAATCGCCTAGCCAGGTCCAGTGAGCGCGCGAGAGCGCCGGCCGCAGCGCTTTGACTACCCTACAGGGTATGGCACCGGCACACCGAACGGCGCCATACCCCAAGGAGGAATGATGAGAGTGATTTCGGGTTTCACCCTGCTGTCGGCTGCGCTGCTGGCGCTGCCGGCGGCGGCGCAGACGGCCGCGCCGCCGCCCGGACGGTTGCTGGCATCCAACTGCTTCCAGTGCCACGGCACCAACGGCGCCGGGTCGAGCTTTGACTCGCTGATCGGCGAGTCGGTCGACGAGATCTACAAGAAGCTGCGCGAAATGCAGTCCGAGACCCCGGGCAACAACATCATGAAGGCACACGCCCGCGGTTACACCGACGAACAGATGCGGCAGATCTCGACGTACCTGTCGCGGCAGCGCAGTTCGTCGACCAGCCGGTAGGGAGGCGGACATGGAAAAACCGAAGGACAGGATCGAACAGGCGCGCCGCAGGCTGCTGAAGGCGGCCGGACTCGGCTCGCTGGGTGCTCTGCTGCCCGCCCTCGGATGCGGCGGCGGTTCGCAAGGCGATGACGGCGTCAGCGTTGCGCAGGGCCGCTCGAGCTCGAACGCGACGGCGCTGCCCAGCACGGGGATCAGCGGCCGCGTTCTGGTCGTCGGCGGTGGCATGTCGGGCGCCGCCGTGGCGAAGTACCTCCGCCTGTGGGGCGGCAGCGGCGTTTCCGTGACGCTGGTCGAGCGCAGCGCCAGCTACACGTCGAACATCATGAGCAACATGGTGCTGACCGGACAGCGCAGCATCGGTTCGCTGCAGTACAAGTACGACAACCTGGTCAGCCGCTACGGCGTCAAGCGCGTGCAGGGCGAAGTGACCGGGATCGATCCGGTCAATAAAGCGGTCAGGCTGGCCTCCGGAAGCACGATCGCCTACGACCGTCTCGTGCTCGCGCCCGGCGTCGTGTTCACCTACGAACCCGGGCTCGGCGGCATCCCGGGACTGGAGACAGCGGCCGCGCAGGCCAGGGTGCTCCATGCCTGGCAGGCCGGCACGCAGACCACCGCGCTGCGCAACCAGATCACCGCGATGCCCGGCGGCGGCGTGTTCGTGCTGACGATCCCGGCCAAGCCATACCGCTGCCCGCCGGGACCGTACGAGCGCGCCTGCCTGGTGGCCGACTGGCTGAAGAAGAACCGGCCAGGCTCGAAAGTCATCGTCCTCGACGCCAACCCGGGCATCACCGCCGAAGTGCATTCGTTCACCGACGCGTTCATGAGCGTGCATGCCGGCGTCATCGACTACCAGCCGAACGTGACGATCCACAACATCGATGCGTCCACGCTGACTCTCGACACCAGCATCGGCAGCATCAAGGCCAACGTGATCAACGCCATCCCCCCGCATCGCGCGGGCAAAGTCGTGACCGATGCCGGGCTCGCCGACCAGGGCGGCCGCTGGGCCAGCGTCAACCAGCTGAGCTACGAATCGAAGGTGGCGGCCGGCATTCACGTGATCGGCGATTCCGCCGGCACGGCGCAGCCAAAGGCCGGCCACATCGGCAACCAGCTCGGCAAGGTGTGCGCCGATGCGATCCTGCGCGCCTTCGCCGGGCTTTCCCCCGACCCGGCGCCGGTCACCAACTCGGCCTGCTACTCGCCGATCACCATGGACAGCGCCTCATGGCTGACCGCGGTGTTCGCCTACGACCCGGCCACGCTGTCGATGGCCGCCGTTCCGGACTCGTTCCGCGAAGCCGCTTCCCGCAGCGGCGACAACTTCAGCAAGATGAACAAGTGGTTCAGCGCGCTGATGACGGAGACCTTCTCGTAGCCGGTTCGCTCGGCATCACGCATCGCGCGGCGCCTTCGGGCGCCGTTCTTCTCTCATCGCCGCGTCTGCGGCCCTCTCACAGCCGCTTGAGGGTCGCGGCGTCGGGTTGTCCGCCGAAGTAATGCTCCAGCGCCCGGCGGAAGACCGGGTCTGCGGTCGCCTGCGCGAAGAGGGTCATGCAGGAGCGGAATTTCAGGTCGTCGGGCGTGCCGAAGATCTCGTGCGCGGTCCTGCCCTCGGTCGCCAGCACGAGTTCGGTGCACTGCTTCAGCCGCGGCCCCAGCAGCGGATGCGCCCAGTACGCCCGCGCCTCGGCCGTCGAACCGATGCCGTAGCGCTGGGCCATGGCGCTCGCCCCGAGGCCCTTGAGCTGCGGGAAAACGAACCACATCCAGTGGCTCGTTTTCCGGCCGGCGGCAAGCTCGCCGCAGACCTGCCGGTATACCGGCTCCTGTGCGTCGACGAAGCGCTGTAGCTCGAAAGCGTCGTCCATCGGTCGGCCGTCCGCGGACCGGCGCGGAGTCAGCGGCGGCGCTGGAGCGAATCGACGATCTTCTCGCAGCGGTCGCGGTCGCGGTCGTCGGCCACGCCGGGCGTGGCGCACCACTCAAGCAGGATGTCGGCGGCGCTGCCGCCGCCCGCGGCGGCCTTGAAGCGGCTGCGCAGCTGCTTCACCTGCACCGCCAGGCGCTCCTTGTTGAGATCCGCCGGGCTCGGCAGCCCGAGCGCCAGCTCGAGTTCGAGCAGCGCGTCGCGGCGCACCGCAACGCCGTCGTCGATGTGGTCCAGATGGTCAAAGCGCGCGTCCTCGTCGTCGAACGCGCCCAGCGCCGCGTCGCGGCGGGCCGCCATCTTCTGCTCCCACGCCGCCGGCAGCGCTGGCAGTTCGCCCCAGCGGCTATGCAGCGACTCTCCGTCAGGTGGCGCGGGCTGCTCGCCCATCAGCGCGGAATCGAGTTCCTCGCACAGGCGCGCTTTCGCCAGCAGCGCCTGCCAGACCGCGGCCTCCTTGCCGCGGCTGCGGGCGCCGAGCGCACCTTCGACCGCGCTGCGCGCGGTACGGAAGCGCGCGTCGAGCGCCGGCGGCACCGGGTTTGCGGCGAGCGCGTCCTTCCAGCGGCTGTGCAGTTCGCGCAGGCCGCGGCGCACCTGCTCCTCGTCGTCCTCGGACGACTGTGCCAGCGCCTCGACCTGCTCGCAGATCTGCTCGAATGCACGGCGCTGCTCGCGCCGGCGCTCGTCGACCTCCTTGCGGTGACTGTCACGCGTTTCGAAGACCGCGTTGCAGGCGGCGCGGAAGCGCTCCCACAGCACGCGTTCGTCGCGGCCGGCGAGCGGATGCGCCTTGGCCTCGGCCTGCCAGCGCGCCTGGAGCTGCCGCGCCTGCGCCGGGGTGTCACGCTCCTGCGCTTTCGCCGCCAGCGCCTCGGCCTCGGCGATCAGCGCCTGCCGTCCCGCCTTCGCCTCGCCGCGCGCCTGTCCCAGCACTTCGCGCAGCGGCGCCACCGCCTGTTTCAGGCGGCCGTCGAGCTTCTTCCAGGCGTCCGGTTCCACGCTGCCCAGTTCACCGCCGTGCCAGGTCTGGTCGGTCTCGCGCAGCCAGCTCTCCATCGACTTCAGTTCGCGCGGCTCGGCTGCCAGCAACTCGGCGACCTTTTCCGCGGCGGCGGCGATGAACTCGTCGCGCTGCTTGCGGGCCTGCTTGCGCTGCGCGTGCAGTTCGGCGAAATGGCGCGCCGCCGGCGCATAGGCTTTCTCGCAGGCGCCGTCGAAACGCTCCCACAGCGACTTCGGCACACCGGCGTGCTGCTCGTCGAGCGCCTTCCACTCGGCGCGCAGCTTCTGCACTTCCCTGGCCAGATGCGCCGGCGGATGCGTCTCGCCGGCCAGCGCCTCGGCCCGTTCGGCGAGCTGCACCCGCGCATTGTGCTGGCCGAAACTCATCCAGCGCTCCAGCTCGCCGAGCTGCTGGACCACGCGGCTCAGGCGCTGGATCGTCGGCTTCGGCAATGTGCCGGCGGCTGCCTTGATGGTCCGCGTCTGGTCCGCCGCCGCGCGCGCGGCCTGCACGTGGCCCGCGGCCAGCGCCTGCTCGGCTTCGTGAAGCAGCTCGTGGAGCTGGTGCCGGGCCGCGCCTTCCTGCTGCTGCGTGGCGCGCATCTGCGCCAGCCGGCGGGTCTCGATCACCATGATCGCCGCCTCGAAGCGCCGCGTCAGGTCCGGCGTGCGTACCGCCAGGTCGAGCGCCTGCCAGCGCATCGGAAGCTGCGCGTTGTCGATGCCGGTGTCGGCGGCCAGTCGTTCCGCCTCGTCGACAAGGACCTCGGCGGCCGCCAGCGCCGGCGCGGCCTGCTCCCACTGCGCGATCGACTGTTCCGCCTGGGCCAGCTTCGCCAGTGCGCCGCTGTCGCCCAGTTGCTGCGCCTCGCCCTGCAAGGCCTCGAGTTCCGCCCGCAGCTGCGGCAGCGCTTCTGCGGGCGGCGTCGCTGCATGCGCGGCCAGCCACTCGGCAACCCGCTGTTTGAAGGCCGCCCTGGCCCGCTGCTCCTCGCGCTCGCGCTCGAAGCGGGCCTGCAGCGCCTGTCCCGCGGCCTCCCAGCGAGACAGCCGCCCGGCGTCATCGTGCAGATCGAGCGCCTTCCAGCGCCGCTCGAGGTCGACCGCCGCCATCACGACCGCGCCCGGCTGATCGACCAGCGCCTCGGCCTGCGCCAGCAGCGCGTCGGCCTTCTCCGCCTGCGTCGTGCGCCGGTCCATCGCATCGACGCGCTGCCTGGCGATGCGCGCCACACCGCGGTCCTTGTCCTTTGCGACGTCGCCAAGGCGGCGCAGCGGCCCCTCCTCGGTGACCCGTTCGGCAGCCGCGATCCGGACCCGCGCATGCGGCGCGGTCAGCGCGATCTCGGCCAGCAACGGCTGGTCCTCGATACCCTCGACTGCGGCACGGAGCCGCTCGTCCTCGGCCAGTTCGTCGAGCCAGCGGCCGAGCGAATCGACGATCGCCGCGCGCACCGCCGGATCCGCCTCCGCTCGCCAGCCGGAAACGAGCGCCGCGCCGTCACGGCAACGCCGCGCGGCCGTCGCCCGCACCTCGGGCGCCGGATCGGCGCGCAGCAACGTGGCGAGCTCGGCGGACTCCGGAGGAAGCTCGGCGACGCCGAGCAGGCGCTGTCCCGGATCGTCGTGTTCGTGCAGCGGTGCGCGGGAAAGAATCTTGTTGAGCACGGGAAGATGGCGGTCGGGTGGCGGGAACTTCGGCGGCAGGCGAAGGGTACCGCGCGAACCTCAGATTTTGTCCGAAGTCACCAGACGCACCCCGGCGGCGGCGAGGTTGCGCCGCGCGGCAGCCAGCGAGCCGTCGGTGTCGATGGCGCGACAGGCATCCTCGACGACGGTTGTCTCGAGGCCCGCTGCCTGCGCGTCGAGCGCACTCCAGGCGACGCAGAAGTCGGTGGCCAGGCCGCAGCAGAACACGCGGCGGATGCCGCGCTCGCGCAGCAGGCCGGCCAGTCCGGTGGGCGTGATGCGGTCGGCCTCGAGCAGCGCCGAGTAGCTGTCGGTGTGCGCGTGATAACCCTTGCGGATCACCGCCTGCGCGTGAGGAATGGTCAGCCCGGCGGCGAACTCGGCGCCGCGGCTGCCCTGCACGCAGTGATCGGGCCACAGCACCTGCCTGCCGTAGGACAGTTCGACCGTCTCGAACGGCCGCCGCCCGGCGTGCTGCGAGGCGAACGAAATGTGCTTCGGCGGATGCCAGTCCTGGGTCAGGATCACGTTGGTGAACTTCCCGGCCAGGCGATTGACGACCGGCACCACCTCGTCGCCGCGCGGCACGGCAAGCGCGCCGCCCGGCAGGAAGTCGTTCTGCACGTCGATCACCAGCAGCACCGCGTCGTCGTTCACTGCGTTTCGTCTTCTCCGCTGGCGCGCAACCGGCCGCGCACCAGGTCGATGTGGCTGCGCAGCGCGTACAACTCGTCGGCGTGCGACAGCGGTACCGGGATCTGGCCGACCCTCTGCTCCAGCGCGTCGAGTTCGAGAAGCAGACGGGCGCGATCCGCCGACGGCGCGTCGGTCTGCTCCTCGATGCCGCGCAATCGGCCGTACCAGCGGAAGACGCGCGAGCGGACGCGGAACTCGTACAGCGGCGGCACCACCCGCGAGGCCGGAATCAGTACCGCGACGATCGACACCAGCACGACCCACATGCGATCGACCAGATTGGCGAGCCAGAACGGCAGATAGCGCTGCAGCAACGGTGGCCCGCTGCGATAGAAGCGCGCCGCCTCTTCGGCAAGCGGCAGTTCGGGCGATTCGGCGCGTGGGAACTCGCCGGCCCGCGCGAACCATCCCGGTCCGCCGTGGATCTCGCGCGCCGCCTGGACGAACAACTGCATGATCGCAGGATGAGTGCTTTCGCGCGCCGCCAGCGTCGAGGTCGCGGCGACCAGCGCCACGTCGCGCGGCGGCAGGTCGCGCGCAAGGTCGACCACACCGCGCGGCAACCGCAGGTGGCTGACGAAACCGAAGCGCCGCGCATAGGCCTCGGCCTGCGCGAACTCGAAGAGCGAGATGCCCGGCGTGATGAGCAGCATCTGCACCAGCGGCGACTCGGGCGCCGACACCAGCACGATCGCATCGA
>JAHEDN010000110.1 GCA_024641225.1 Burkholderiales bacterium
GGGGATGAATGCCACCGAGAAGCTTTCGCTGCGCGAACTTCTGTCGCACATCCGCGGCGACGGCACGACGATCCTGCTGATCGAGCACGACGTGAAACTGGTCATGGGCCTGTGCGACCGTGTCACCGTGCTCGACTACGGCAAGGTGATCGCAGAGGGGACGCCGGCGGAAGTGCAGAGCGATGCGGCCGTGATCGAGGCCTATCTGGGTGGCGGACACACCGCGACGGGTCAAGCCACGGCGCTGGCCGCTCCATGAGCACGCCGATCCTGAAGATCGCCGGCCTGAAGGTCGCCTATGGCGGCATCCAGGCCGTCAAGGGGATCGACCTCGAGATCCGGCACGGCGAGCTGGTGACACTCATCGGCGCCAACGGCGCCGGCAAGACGACGACGCTCAAGGCGATTACCGGTACGCAGGCCTGGGCCGGTGCAATCGAGTATGCCGGCGAGTCGACCAGTGGCAAGGCGCCGCATCAGCTGTTGCGGCGAGGCCTGGTGATGGTGCCCGAGGGTCGCGGCGTGTTCACGCGCATGACGGTCACGGAAAACCTCCAGATGGGCGCCTTCGCGCGCAACGACACGGCCGGCATCGCCGAGGACCTGGAGCGGATGTTCGCGACCTTTCCGCGCCTGAAAGAGCGCGCCCGGCAGCTGGCCGGCACGTTGTCCGGCGGCGAGCAGCAGATGCTGGCGATGGCGCGGGCGATGATGAGCCGGCCGAAACTGCTGCTGCTCGACGAGCCGTCGATGGGGCTGTCACCGCTAATGGTCGAGAAGATCTTCGAGGTTGTCCGCTCGGTCGCCGCTCAGAAGATTCCGATGCTGCTCGTCGAGCAGAATGCGCGGCTGGCGCTGGAAGCGGCTCACCGCGCCTACGTCATGGACTCCGGCCTGATCACCCTCAGCGGCGAGGCCAGGGAAATGCTCAGCGACTCCAAGGTGCGCGCCGCCTACCTGGGCGAAGCCGCGGCCTGAACCAACCGTTCAGGCCGCGCCACTCAGCGCGCCGACGACAGCGCCTGAATCACCTCCGGCGGCGCCTGCACCAGTTCGATCAGCACGCCTTCGCCGCCGAGCGGGAACTCGTCGCTGCCCTTGGGGTGAATGAAGCAGATGTCGTGTCCGGCGGCGCCCTTGCGGATGCCGCCAGGAGCGAAGCGCACCCCTTGCGCGCTCATCCACGCCACCGCGGCCGGCAGATCGTCGATCCACAGCCCGACGTGATTCAGCGGCGTCGCATGCACCGCGGGTTTCTTCGTTGGGTCGACCGGCTGCATCAGGTCGACCTCGACCTCTTGCGGCCCCGCGCCCAAGGCGCAGATATCCTCGTCGACGTTCTCCCGCTCGGAGACGAAATTGCCCTTGACGGCAAGGCCGAGGACGTCGACCCACAGCGACCGCAGCCGCTGTTTGTCTTCGCCGCCGATGGCGATCTGCTGGATTCCCAGGACCCGGAACGGACGATTCGATTTCATACGGCTGACGCAAACCTGAGGATCGGCTGGTCGACCGCAAGGCTGTCACCCTTGGCGGCCAGCACCTGCTCGACGACCGAATCCGCGTGCGCGAGCAGCACGTTTTCCATCTTCATCGCCTCGATCACCGCGAGGCGCTGACCGGCCTTCACTTCGTCGCCTTCCTTCACCGCCAGGTCGACCAGCAGCCCGGGCATCGGCGACAGCAGGAAGGCACTGAGGTCCGGCGGCGGCTTGACCGGCATCTTGCGCAGCAGTTCGTCGCCGCGCGGCGGCAGGACCTGCGCCTCGACCGTGACTCCGTTGTGCGTCAGCCGGTAGCGCAGCCCGACACGGTCGACCTGCAGGACGATCGGCTGGCCGTCCAGATGAGCCTCGAAGCGCGTGTCGCGCAGCTGCCAGCCGGTGGTCAGCGTGTGCGTGCGGCCGTTGCAGGTCAGCGTGTAGCCGCCGGCAACGGGCGTGACGCTGACCGCGTGGCCGGGCTCGCCAAGCCGCACGACAAAGTGCGTCGGCACCTTGACCTCGTGGCCCGGCAGCTGGCCGCTGATGCGTACCGCGCGCTCGCGCATGCGGCGGTGGATCGTGGCTGCAGCGCACACCAGCAGCTCGGTGTTGTCCTCGCCGTGCTCGGCGCCGCGGAAGCCGGCCGGGTAGTGCTGGGCGATGAAGCCGGTATTGAACTGCCCCGAGACGAACTGCGGGTGATTGAGCAGCGCCGCCTGGAAGGCGATGTTCGTGCTGACGCCGCGGATCACGAACGCGTTGAGCGCCTCGCGCATTCGTTCGATCGCATCGCGCCTGTCCGTGCCGTGCACGATCAGCTTGGCGATCATCGAGTCGTAGAAGACCGGAATCTCGCCGCCTTCGTACACGCCGGTGTCGACGCGAACGCCGGTGGCCGCAGGCGGGCCGGCGGCGACGATGTTGGCCGACGGCGGCAGGAACTGAACCAGCCGGCCGGTCGACGGCAGGAAGCCGCGGTACGGGTCTTCGGCGTTGATCCGGCACTCCATCGCCCAGCCGTTGCGCACGACGTCGGCCTGCGTGAGCGGCAGCTTCTCCCCGGCGGCCACGCGCAGCATCAGCTCGACCAGGTCCAGCCCGGTGATGCATTCGGTCACCGGATGCTCGACCTGCAGCCGCGTGTTCATCTCCAGGAAATAGAAGCTCTGGTCCTTGCCGACCACGAATTCCACGGTGCCAGCGCTCTGGTACTTGACGGCCTTGGCCAGCTGCACCGCCTGCTCGCCCATCGCCCGCCGCGTGGCCTCGCTGATGAACGGCGACGGCGCTTCCTCGATCACCTTCTGGTGCCGGCGCTGGATCGAGCACTCGCGTTCCCACAGGTACACGCAATTGCCATGTGCATCGCCGAGCACCTGGATCTCGATGTGGCGCGGTTCCTCGACGTACTTCTCGACGAACACGCGGTCGTCGCCGAAGCTGGCCCGCGCCTCGTTGCGGCACGACGTGAGCCCGTCGAACGCCTCGCGATCGTTGAAGGCCACGCGCAGCCCTTTGCCGCCGCCGCCGGCGCTCGCCTTGATCATCACCGGGTAGCCGATCGCACGCGCGATCTCGACCGCCTGCTCCGCCGATTCGACCGGTGCGTTGTGCCCCGGAATCGTGTTGACCTTGGCCCCGATCGCCAGCTTCTTCGAGGCGATCTTGTCGCCCATCGCGGCGATCGAGGTGTGCTTCGGGCCGATGAAAACAATCCCCTCTTCCTCGACGCGGCGGGCGAACTCCTCGTTCTCCGACAGGAAGCCGTAGCCGGGATGCACGGCCTGCGCGCCGGTGCTCTTGCACGCCTCGATGATGCGGTCCATCCGCAGATACGAGTCGCGGCTTGGCGCGGGGCCGATCTCCACCGCCTCGTCGGCAAGCTCGACGTGCAGCGCCTCGCGGTCGGCCTCGGAGTGCACGGCGACCGTCCTGATGCCCAGCTTCTTCGCCGTCTTGATCACGCGGCAGGCGATTTCGCCGCGGTTGGCGATGAGAATTTTCTTGAACATGCCTACCTCGCGGCGCAATCGCCGCGCGCTGCGCGCGCCGGCGTCATTGAGCACGCAGCGGCGAGCCGCTGCTCGGCGCCGCGGTTAGTAATGAGAATCTTCTTGAACATGCCTACCTCGCGGCGCAATCGCCGCGCGCTGCGCATGCCGGCGTCACTGGGCACGCAGCGGCGAGCCGCTGCTCGGCGCCGCAGTTGGCGATCAGGATCTTCTCGAACATGTGTCGTCCCCGGCGTCCGGTCAGAGCGGAATGTTGCCGTGCTTGCGCCACGGGTTTTCCAGCTTCTTGTCGCGCAGCATGGCGAGCGAGCGGCAGATGCGCTTGCGCGTTTCGTGCGGCTGGATCACGTCGTCGATGTAGCCGCGGCTGCCGGCGACGAACGGGTTGGCGAATCTGTCCTTGTACTCGGCCTCGCGCGCCGCGAGCTTGGCCGGGTCGGTCTTGTCCTCGCGGAAGATGATCTCGACCGCGCCCTTGGCGCCCATCACCGCGATCTCAGCGTTCGGCCAGGCGAAGTTGACGTCGCCGCGCAGGTGCTTGGAGCTCATCACGTCATACGCGCCGCCGTACGCCTTGCGCGTGATCACCGTGATCTTCGGCACGGTGCACTCGGCGAAGGCGTACAGCAGCTTGGCGCCGTGCTTGATGATGCCGCCGTACTCCTGCGACGTGCCCGGCATAAAGCCCGGCACGTCGACGAAGGTCAGGACCGGGAAATTGAACGCGTCGCAGAAACGCACGAAACGGGCCGCCTTGATCGAGCTCTTGATGTCGAGGCAGCCGGCCAGCACCAGCGGCTGGTTGGCGACGATGCCCACCGGCTGGCCGTTCATGCGGCCGAAGCCGATGACGATGTTCTTCGCGTTGTCCGGCTGGATTTCGAAGAAGTCGTGATCGTCGACCGTCTTGACGATCAGCTCCTTGATGTCGTACGGCTTGTTCGTGTTGTCCGGCACCAGCGTGTCGAGCGAGAAATCGAGGCGCTCGGCCGGATCGTCGGTGCGGCGCAGCGGCGGTTTCTCGCGGTTGTTGAGCGGCAGGTAATTGAACATCCGGCGCAGCATCAGCAGCGCCTCGACGTCGTTCTCGAACGCCAGGTCGGCCACGCCGGAGCGCGTGCTGTGCGTGATCGCGCCGCCGAGTTCCTCCGCGGTGACCGACTCGTGGGTGACCGTCTTCACCACCTCCGGCCCGGTGACGAACATGTACGAGCTGTCCTTGACCATGTAGATGAAGTCGGTCATCGCCGGGCTGTACACGGCACCACCGGCGCACGGCCCCATGATCACGCTGATCTGGGGAATGACGCCCGAAGACATTACGTTGCGCTGGAACACCTCGGCATAGCCGCCGAGCGAGGCCACGCCTTCCTGGATGCGCGCGCCGCCGGAGTCGTTCAGGCCGATCACCGGTGCGCCGACCTTCATGGCCTGATCCATGATCTTGCAGATCTTCTCGGCGTGGGCCTCGGAAAGCGCGCCGCCGAAAACGGTGAAATCCTGGCTGAACACGAACACCATCCGGCCGTTGATCATCCCGTAGCCGGTGACCACGCCGTCGCCGGGGATCTTGTTCTCGGCCATGCCGAAGTCGAGACAGCGATGCTCGACGAACATGTCCCATTCCTCGAACGTGCCTTCGTCGAGCAGCAGTTCGAGCCGCTCGCGCGCGCTGAGCTTGCCCTTGGCGTGCTGCGCGTCGATGCGCTTCTGCCCGCCGCCGAGGCGCGCCTTGGCGCGCTTTTCCTCGAGCATTTGCTGGATGCCGTGCATGGATCGCTATCTCCGTGTCGATCAGTGAAACAGGTCGAGCAGGCGGCGCGCCGCCACCGAGGCCGCCAGCTGGCCGGCGCGCACCTGCTCGCTCCATTGGGGCAGCGCCGCGCGCACTGCCGGATGGGCGCGGAAGCGCGCCTTCAGGCCGGCGTCGATGCGCTCCCACATCCACGACTGGTCCTGCGCGTGACGCCTCGCCTCCAGCCGTCCGCTCGCGGCGGCCAGTTCGCGGAAGCGCGTCACCGCCCGCCAGAACGCGGCCAGACCCTGGCCGTTCAGCGCGCTCGCCAGCAGTACCTGCGGATGCCAGACCGCCGCGTCATGATGCGCCCGGTCCGGGTGTCCCTGCAGTCCCATCAGCCGCAGCGCCGAGGTGATGTGCGCCTGAGCGCGCATGGCGGCGTCCTCGTCTAGATCTGCCTTGTTGATCAGCACCAGATCGGCGAGTTCCATCACGCCGCGCTTGATCGCCTGCAGGTCGTCGCCGGCGTTCGGCAACTGCATCAGCACGAAGATGTCGGTCATGCCGGCCACCGCGGCCTCGCTCTGGCCGACGCCCACCGTCTCGACGATCACGACGTCGTAGCCGGCCGCTTCGCACACGCGCATGGCTTCGCGCGTCTTCTCGGTCACGCCACCGAGCGTCCCACCCGAGGGGCTCGGACGGATGAACGCCTGCGGATGCACGGAGAGCCGGTCCATCCTGGTCTTGTCGCCGAGAATCGAGCCGCCGGAGACGCTCGACGAAGGATCGACTGCGAGCACCGCGACACGATGCCCCTTCTGAATCAGGTCGAGCCCGAGCGCCTCGATGAATGTCGACTTGCCAACGCCGGGGACGCCCGAGATGCCGAGCCGCAGCGAGCGGCCGGCGGCCGGCAGCAGCGCGTTGAGGACATCGTCGGCGCGGCCGCGGTGCTCGGCACGCGTCGACTCGAGCAGCGTGATCACCTTGGCGATCGCGCGCCGTTGCGCCGCGCCTTGCTCACCGAGCACGGCATCGACCAGCGCCTGATCGCCCGCCGCCAGCATGCGTCGCCCTCCTGCCTCAGCCGTGCGCCTTGCGGATCTGCTCGAGCACCTGGCGGGCGCTGGCCGGGATCGGCGTGCCAGGACCGAAGATGCCTTTGACACCGGCAGCCCGCAGGAACTCGTAGTCCTGCTTCGGCACCACGCCGCCGACGAAGACGACGATTTCCTCGGCGCCCTGCTTCTTCAGCTCGGCGATGATCGCCGGCACCAGCGTCTTGTGGCCGGCGGCAAGCGTGGACACGCCGATCGCGTGCACGTCGTTCTCGATCGCCTGCCGGGCGCACTCCTCGGGCGTCTGAAACAGCGGGCCGATGTCGACGTCGAAGCCGAGGTCGGCGAACGCAGTCGCCACCACCTTCGAGCCGCGATCGTGGCCGTCCTGGCCGAGCTTGGCGATCATCACGCGCGGTCGACGCCCGTGCTGCTCGCCAAAGGCGGCGATCTCGCGCTTTAGTTCCTCCCAGCTATCGGCACCCTCGCCGTCCTGATATGCCGCTGCGTACACGCCAGCCACCTTCTGAATGTCGGCCCGATGACGGCCGAAGACCTTTTCCAGCGCCCCGCTCACCTCGCCAACCGTCGCCCGCAGCCGGATCGCCTTGATCGCGAGGTCGAACAGGTTGCCCTTGCCGCCGGCCGCGCAATCGCTCAACGCCGCGAGGGCCGCGTCAACCTTGCCCGCGTCTCGGCTGGCGCGGATCTTCTTCAGGCGCGCGATCTGGTTCTCGCGCACCTTGTGGTTGTCGACCTCGAGGATCTCGAAAGCATCCTCTTTCGGCGGACGGTACTTGTTGACGCCGACGATGACGTCGCGCCCGGAATCGATGCGCGCCTGCTTCTGCGCGGCCGCCTCCTCGATCTTCAGCTTGGCCCAGCCGGAAGCCACGGCGCGAGTCATGCCGCCCATCTTCTCGACTTCCTCGATGATCGCCCAGGCCTTTTCCGCCATCTGTTCGGTGAGCGTTTCCATCATGTAGCTGCCGGCCCAGGGATCGACCACGCTGGTGATGTGCGTCTCCTCCTGCAGGATGAGCTGCGTGTTGCGTGCGATGCGCGAGGAGAACTCGGAAGGCAGCGCGATCGCTTCGTCGAAGCTGTTGGTATGCAGGCTCTGCGTGCCGCCGAACACCGCCGCCATCGCCTCGATCGTCGTGCGCACGATGTTGTTGTACGGGTCCTGCTCGGTCAGGCTCCAGCCCGACGTCTGGCAGTGCGTGCGCAGCATCAGGCTCTTCGGATTCTTCGCATCGAATCCCTTCATGATCCGGCACCACAGCAGGCGCGCAGCGCGCATCTTGGCGATCTCGAGATAGAAGTTCATCCCGATCGCCCAGAAAAACGACAGGCGGCCGGCGAACAGGTCAACATCGAGACCCTTGGCGATCGCCGTCTTCACGTACTCGCGGCCATCGGCCAGCGTGAACGCCAGCTCGAGCGCCTGGTTGGCGCCCGCTTCCTGCATGTGATAGCCGGAAATCGAGATCGAGTTGAACTTCGGCATGTGCGT
>JAHEDN010000444.1 GCA_024641225.1 Burkholderiales bacterium
CGTCACCAGCGCGACGATCTCCTCGAGCGTGGCTATGCCGAACTGGCCGTCGAACTGCGTGTTGACCGGACGCTCGCGGGCAAACCGCTCGGTCGCGCGAAGGCTGCGAAGCTCCGAGAGCAGGAAGTCTTCGCTGAACCAGCCGGTCACGCTGCGACCGTCAATCGCCTGCGTGCGTCTTCGCGTCGCGAACTGCGGGCGGCTCGCCACGTCGGTGGTCAGCGACAGCTCGTTCTCATGACGGGCGATCAGCACGCCGTCGCGGCTAATGACGAGATCAGGCTCGATGAAATCGGCGCCCTGTTCGATTGCCAGTTCGTACGCGGCCAGCGTGTGCTCGGGCCGATAGCCGCTCGCTCCGCGGTGCGCGATGACCAGCGGAGGCGCGCCGTTCAACGTCGGATGCGGCCAGCGCGATTGCGATAGCGCCTGCGGGGAAGCGGCTGCGGCGGCCGCGGCGATCAGCAGCCGCCGGCGCGCGGTGTCACAGCGCGCCGTCATGAGGCCAGCATCTCGCGCGCGTGCTTGCGGGTGGTGTCGGTGATCTGCACGCCGCCGAGCATGCGCGCCAGTTCGTCGACCCGCGTCTTGCGGTCGAGCTGTGCGATTCGGCAAACTGGCCGGCCGTCGTCGCCAGGCATCTTGCTGACCTGCAGGTGCTGGTCGCCGCAGGCCGCGACCTGCGGCAGGTGGGTGACGCACAGGACCTGCCGGTCGCTGCCGAGTTGCCTGAGCAACCGGCCCACGTTCTCGGCCACCGCGCCGCCGATGCCGGCGTCGACTTCGTCGAAGATCAGCGTGGCCACCGGCGTGGCCGTGGCGGCGATCACTGCGATGGCCAGGCTGATGCGGGCCAGTTCGCCGCCCGAGGCCACCTTCGCCAGCGGCTTCGTCGCCACGCCGGCGTGGCCCGCGACCTTGAACTCGGCCCGCTCGGAGCCGGTGGCCGACGGGTCGCACGGCGTCAGCTCGACTTCGAATCGCCCGCCGGGCATCGACAGGTCCTGCATCGCGCGCGTGACTTCGTGCGCCATGGTCCGCGCTGCCTTCGCGCGCGCCTTGCCCAGCGCCGTGGCGGCGCGGTCGTACGCACTGCGGGCCTGCGCTTCGCACGTACGCAGCGCTTCGAGGTCGTTGGCCGCGGCCAGCGCGGCCAGCTTTTCGCCCGACGATTGCAGCAGCGGCGCGAGTTCTTCCGGCGCGCAGCGGAACTTGCGCGCGGCCTCGTGCAACGCCGCGACCCGCGCTTCGACCTCGGCCAGTCGCGACTGGTCGAAGTCGGCACCATCCAGATAGCGGTTGAGCGTGCGCGCGGCGTCGTCGAGCTGGGCCCGCGCACCGTCGAGCGCTTCGGCCGCCGGTTGCAGTCGCGCGTCGTAATCGGTCAGTCGTGCCAGCCGCTCGGCGGCGGCATCGAGCCGCGCCAGCGCTGAATCCTCGGCCTCGGCGAGCAGGTCGATGGCCGCCTGAGAGCCTTCCAGCAGCCCGGCGCCATGCGCCAGCCGCCGATGCTCGGCCTCGATCTCGGCCCACTCGCCGGGCCGCGGCGCCAGCGGGGTCAACTCCTCGACGATCCAGCGCAACCGGTCCTGCTCGACCTGCGCCGCACCCGCCATCCGTTGCGCCTCGTCGAGCGCCCTGAATGCCTGCCGCCAGCCGGCGTGGGCGGCAGCGACGGCGCGTGCGGCCGCACCCAGGCCGCCGTGCGCGTCGAGCAGCGCCAGCTGCGCCGCCGGCCGCAGCAGCGACTGATGCGCATGCTGGCCGTGCACGTCGAGCAGCAGGTCGCCGAGCGCGCGCAGCTGCGCCAGCGTTACCGCCGTGCCGTTGACGAACGCGCGGCTGCGGCCGCCGGCATCGACCGTCCGGCGCAGCAGCGCGGTGTCGCCGTCACCCTGCATGTCGTTGTCACGCAGCCAGGCCGCGGCGTCCGCGCCGACACGGAACTCGGCGCACACTTCGGCGCGCGCCGCACTGTCGCGCACGACGTCGGACTCGGCCCGATCGCCGAGCGCCAGCTGCAGCGCGTCGATCAGGATCGACTTGCCGGCGCCGGTCTCGCCGGTCAGCACGGTGAAACCGGGCGAAAGGTCGAGCGTCAGGTCGTCGACGATCACGAAGTCGCGGACCGCGAGCGACAGCAGCATGGCAACAGCGGCAGGCGGCGGAAGCGTTCCGGGGCGGCGGCGCCTACGCGCGCACGTTGGCGTCGCTCGGCATCACGTTCCACTGCAGCTTGCTGCGCAGCGTGG
>JAHEDN010000111.1:0-1354 GCA_024641225.1 Burkholderiales bacterium
CGTAGGCTTTCACGCAGGGCCGGCCGTCGGCCGGGTGGATGCCGATCCCGTCGAAGTTCGGTCCGATGCCGGTGACCACGCCGTCGGTGACCTTGACCGTCAGCAGATCGGGGCCGGCCACGCAGTTGTAGCAATAGGTCGGCAACTCGCGCGTTGCGGGTTTGCGTTCGCTCAGTGCACTGCCCATGGCACACCTCGATTCAGGTGACGAATGCGGCCGCCGCCGTCAGGCCGCGGGAACGACAGCAGTTGCTTCGAGCTCGACCACCGCCGGATGGTCGAGCAGGTCGGCAACGAAGATCATGCTCATCGCCGGAAAGTGGCGGCCCATGCGCCGGCGCCAGACTTCACCGAGCGCGGGCCGCGCCGCCACGTAGCCGGGCTTGTCGCAGCAGTAGGCGGTGATCCGGCAGACGTGTTCGGGACGGCCACCGGCCTGCGCGAGCACCTCGAGCACGTTGGCCAGCGCCTGGTCGAACTGCGACACGAAGTCGGTGCGCTGGAATTTCTGCTGCGCATCCCACCCGACCTGTCCCGCGACGAAGACGATGCGGCCGGCATCGACGGCGATGCCGTTGGCGTAGCCGACCGGCGGCGCCCAGCCCGCGGGCTGCAGAACCTGCATCGGGTTCCGCTACTCGTCCATCCGCGGCGGATCGGGATCCTCGGCCCAGTCCTTCTCCGGCTTCGGCACCTTGGCCATCCATGCGCGCACCAGTTCGACGTGTTCGCGCTCCTCGTCCTGCAGCTCGAGCGCGGCCTTGCGCACCGATTCGTCGGTGGTGTTCTTCGCCAGCGTGGCGAAGAAGCGCTCGGCGCGCTGCTCGGCCGCAAGGGCGAGCTGCAGCGCATGCCAAGGCCGCATCAGGTAGTGCACCTCGTCGATCGGCACCGACTCCGCCGCTTCGAAGCCTTCCCACGACGGCGCCACCGCACCGGCCGGCGGCTCCTTCCACCCCATCTGCTCCATGATCTGGGTGCCGTGCTTGCCCTCGATCACCGCCATCTTGCGGAACAGCTCGGCGACCTCGCGGTTGTTGTGCACGTCCATCGCGTCGGCGAGGTCCGAGTAGCGCTGTGCCGCCTCGACCTCCATCGCATACGCCTGGGTCATGAATTCCTCGATCGTCTTCGGCGCCTTCACGTTCATACGTGGAACTCCATCTCAAGGTCGGTCAAGGTCTTGGCAGCGCTGCCGTCGTTCAGCACGTAGGGCGGGCGACCGCCCGCATACAGCACGCCGATGTTGAGCCCGTCGTCGGTCATCACGCGGCGCGCGGCGATTGCCGGATCGTCGGTGACTTCCACCGGTGACGGCCGCACCAGCGATTTCCATTCCTTCTGCTCGGGACGG
>JAHEDN010000111.1:1364-3533 GCA_024641225.1 Burkholderiales bacterium
CGCCGCCGTGCCGTTCGGATCGCCGGCAAAGGCGCGGCCGACGAAGTTGGCACCGGCAGCGAGCGCCACCACCAGCGGATGGAAGACGCGGATCTTGGTGCCGCCGGGCGCCAGCTTCGAGTCCCAGTCGGGCTCGGTGGTCGGCGACGGCTGGCCCTTGGTCATGCCGTAGACGTGGTTGTCCATCACGATGTACGTGAGGTCGACGTTGCGACGGCAGGCATGCAGGAAGTGGTTGCCGCCGATCGAATAGCCGTCGCCGTCGCCACCGGTGACCAGCACCGTCAGGTCGGGCCGTGCGACCTTCAGCCCGGTCGCCGCAGCGAGCGCACGCCCGTGCACCCCATGGAAGCCGTAGCAGCTCGTGTAGGCGGGGATGCGCGACGAGCAGCCGATGCCGGAAACCACGCCGACCTCGTGCGGCGGCTTGCCGATCATCGCCAGCGCCTTGGTGATCGAGCTGAGCACCGAATAGTCGCCGCAGCCCGGGCACCAGACCGGCTTCACCGCCGATTTGAAACTGGCTGCCGTCAGCTGCGCAGCCGTTGCGATGTCGTTCATGCCGCTTTCCTCCAGTCCGCAAGTGCCTTGTGCACCTCGCCGGGCCGCAGCGGCAGCGGCCCAGGCCGGTGATAGCTCGCCGGTTTCGCCGGCAGGTCGAAGTGACCGCGCAGGTAGCGATAGAACTGCGCGCTGTGGTTCTGCTCGATGACCATCACGTGGCGGACGCCTTCGAGCGCCCTGGTCAGCTTCTCCGGCTGCGCCGGCGCCAGCAGGCGCATCGCGATCAGCCGCAGCCTGTGCCCTTCCGCCCGCGCGCGGGCGACGGCCTCGCGCACCGCGGCCGACGTCGAGCCGAAGGTGATCACCGCCGCGTCGCCGTCGCCTTCGATGTCGGCCCAGGCTTCGCCGTATTCGTGCTGCAGCAGCTTGCGTTCGCGCTTGTCCAGTTGCAGCTGGTGGTCGCGCGAGTTGCTGCTCGGCACAGCCGCCTCAGTGTGCTCCAGACCATCGGCCGTGTAGGTGACGCCCGGCGTGCCGGGGATCGCCATCGGCGAAATTCCCGACTCGGTGTTGCGATAGCGCTTGTAGTCCGCGGCGTTGGCTTCCGCCGCGAGCCGCTCCGAGCGCAGCCCGGTATCGGCGGGCGGATCGATGATCGCGCGCGACTGGCCGAGGAACTGGTCCGACAGCACGATCGCCGGCGCCTGCAGCGCCTCGGCCAGATGCACCGCCCACTGAGTGGTGGTCGCGCAGTCGGAAATCGAGGTCGGCGCCAGCACCAGCCGCGGCGCGTCGCCGTGCAGGCCGCTGACGGCGAACGACAGGTCGCTCTGCTCGCTCTTGGCCGGAATGCCCGTCGACGGACCGCCGCGCATCACGTCGACGATCACCACCGGCGTTTCCGAAGCCACCGCGAGGCCGATGCCCTCGGCCATCAGCGCCAGCCCGGGACCGGCGGTAGCGGTCAGCGACGGCACGCCGCCGTACGAGCCGCCGATGATCATGTTGATCGACGCCAGTTCGTCCTCCGCCTGCAGCAGCGTGCCGCCGACCTTGGCCAGCGCCGGCGCCATCCATTCGAGCAGTTCGGTCGCCGGCGTGATCGGATACGCGGCGACGAAACGCACGCCGCCACGGATCGCGCCAAAGCCGGCCGCTTCGTTGCCGGTGATCGACCAGCGGGTCTTCGCACCCGCTTCGTCGCGCGGCAACTGCGGCACCTCGATCGGCGGCGTGATGCCGCGCTCGGCCGCGTACCCCGCGGCGAGCGCGGCGAGGTTCGCGGCCAGAGCGGCCTCGCCCCGTTTCCAGTCGCTGCGGACTGCGGCTTCGAGCGCGTCCTGCGGCAATCCGGCCAGCGCGCCGGCGAAGCCCAGCGCGACCATGTTGACCCAGCTGCCCGGGATGCCCTTGGCCATCTTCTTCATCTGCAGCGGCACGTAACGCGCACCGGTGCCCTTGAAGATGTCCGGCGGTTCGCCTTCGTCAGGGTCGCCGACGATGACGCTCGACGCGGTGAGCGGCACCTCGTCGGCGAAACGGTGCGTATTGCTCCAGTCGATCGCCAGCAGCAGGTCGAAGGCGTCGCCGAGCGTGTCGACCGACTGGTCGGCCAGTCGCACCAGTGCCGCCGCTTCGCCACCGCGGATCTGCGGGCCGCTCGTG
>JAHEDN010000111.1:3543-7726 GCA_024641225.1 Burkholderiales bacterium
TGCGCACCATCAGCCCGTACGCACCCGCCTTGGCGGCGGCCTCGAGCAGCAGCGTGCCCGCCGTCATCACGCCACTGCCGCCGCTGCCGGCCAGTGCCACGGCCACGCCGCGCGGCGCGGCCGCGGCTTTCGGTTTTCCGCTAGTCAATTGGCTGTCCTCCCTTGATCCCGCAGATACAACCGCGCCTGCCCCGGATCCGGTTTGACCCAGATCATTGAATCGGCAACGCGTTGTCGCAGGATTCGGCGCTGAACTGGTAATTCGGTACCGCTATGCCAGAATAGCCCCGCAAATTGCTGCGGGTCAACGGCACGGACACTGATCTGGCGCAACAGGAGGCAAGATCGATGAGCATCGACGCGTACCGCTGGTTGATGACCGCCCCCAAGGCGCCGCTCGAACGTGCGGCATTCCCGGCCCAGGCCGGTCCCGGCGAAGTGGTGGTCGCGGTGGCCGGCTGCGGCGTGTGCCATACGGACCTCGGCTACTACTACGACGGCGTGCGCACCAACGCGCCGCTGCCGCTGGCGCTCGGCCACGAGATCAGCGGCAAGGTGGTGGCGGCGGGAAGCGGCGCGGAAAGCTGGCTGAACAGGACGGTCATCGTTCCGGCGGTGCTGCCCTGCGGCGAGTGCGACCTGTGCCAGCGCGGCCTGGCGCCGATCTGCCGCCGCCAGAAGATGCCGGGCAACGACGTGCATGGCGGCTTCGCCTCCCACATCGTCGTGCCGGCCCGCGGACTGTGCGAGGTCGACCTCGGCCGGCTCGAGCAGGCGGGACTGACGCTGTCGCAGGTATCGATCGTCGCCGATGCGCTGACCACGCCGTACCAGGCGGTTCGCCGCGCCGAGGTCGAGCCCGGAGGCCTGGCCATCGTGATCGGCGTCGGCGGCGTCGGCGGCTACTGCGTGCAGGTGGCGCACGCTTTCGGCGCGCAGGTCGTGGCCATCGATGTCGACGACGCCAAGCTCGAAGCGATCGCGCCGCATGGTGCGGCGCTGACACTGAACGCGCGCAACCTCGATCCCAAGGCGCTGAAAGGCGAGATCAGCGGCTTCGCGAAGAAGAACGGATTGCGCCCGACCGAGTGGCGCATCTTCGAATGCTCCGGCACCGCGGCCGGCCAGCTGACGGCCTTCGGCCTGCTGGTGCACGGCGCGGTGCTTTCGGTGGTCGGCTTCACGATGGACAAGGTCGAGGTGCGCCTGTCGAACCTGATGGCGTTCGATGCGCGCGCGATCGGCAACTGGGGCTGTCCGCCCGAGTACTACCCGGCCGCGCTCGACCTGGTGCTCGACGGCAAGGTGGCGATCGGGCCGTTCGTCGAGATGCACCCGCTCGACGACATCAACCACGTCTTCCACGCCGTGCACGCGCGCGAGATCCGCAGGCGCGCCGTGCTGGTTCCCGCCTGAATCCCCTCCACCAAGGACTGATCGCCATGCGCGAGTTCAAGAATCACGATCTGGTCGATGACATCGGCAAGCCCGGCGTGCGCTACGAGAAGCGCCCGGCGCGCACGCCCGAAGGCAAGGTGGCCGAGGGCCTGTACAACGCCTGGATCTCGCTCGACAACCCGGGCCAGTTCAACTCCTACACGACCGACATGGTCAAGGGCGTGATCCTCGCCATGCGCGCCGCCAGCAACGCGCGCGACGTCAACTGCGTGGTGTTCACCGGGGTCGGCGACAGGGCCTTCTGCACCGGCGGCAATACCAAGGAATACGCCGAGTACTACGCCGGTCATCCGCAGGAGTACCGCCAGTACATGCGGCTGTTCAACGACATGGTCTCGGCCATCCTTGCCTGCGACAAGCCGGTGATCTGCCGCGTCAACGGCATGCGCATCGGCGGCGGCCAGGAGATCGGCATGGCCTGCGACTTCTCGGTCGCGCAGGACCTGGCCCGCTTCGGACAGGCCGGGCCCAAGCACGGCTCGGCGCCGATCGGCGGCGCCACCGACTTCCTGCCGGTCGCCGTCGGCGCCGAGCGCGCGATGGCCGCCTGTGTGCTATGCGAGCCGTTCTCGGCGCACAAGGCCTACCACATGGGCATCCTCACGGACCTCGTGCCGGCGCTCAAAGTGGACGGCAGGTTCGTCGCCAACCCGCTGGTCGAGACGCAGCGGATGGTCGATGAGTTCGGCCGCTTCGTTTACGGCGAACCGAAGGCGGGCGAGGCGGCGAAGGAAGGCAAGGCGCTGCTCGCGCGCGGCAGCGTGGACCTTTCGATGCTCGACGCGAAGGTCGAGGAACTGTGCGCCAAGATCCTGCTCACCTTCCCCGACTGCACGACCAAGACGCTCGAGGAACTGCGCAAGCCGAAGCTCGAGGCGTGGAACCGCAACAAGGAAGACTCGCGCGCCTGGCTGGCGCTGAACATGATGACCGAGGCGCGCTCGGGGTTCATCGCCTTCAACGAGGGCACCAAGGAGGACCGCGAGGTCGATTTCGTGCTGCTGCGGCAGAAGCTCGCCGCCGGTGAATCCTGGGTCGGCCCACTGCACGACTCGATCCAGCCCAAGGCCAAACGGAAAGCCTGAGCATGGCACCGCTGAAGGACTGGCTCGAGTTCGACGGCGCGCTGCTGCGGCTGCGGCTGTCCCGGCCGAAGGCCAACATCGTCGATGCCGAAATGATCGCCGCGCTCGACGGCGCGCTGCTCGCCCATCGCGCGCAGACGACGCTGCGCGGCGTCCTGCTCGATGCGGAGGGGCCGAACTTCAGCTTCGGCGCCAGCGTCGAAGAACACCTCCCCGCGCAGTGCGCGCAGATGCTCGCCTCGCTGCACGCGCTGATCGTGGCGATGATCGAGTTCCCGGCGCCGGTCCTGGTCGCCGTGCGCGGCCAGTGCCTCGGCGGCGGGCTAGAAGTGGCGCTCGCCGGCGGGCCGATCTTCGCTGCGCCCGATGCCCAGTTCGGCCAGCCGGAGATGAAGCTTGGCGTGTTCGCGCCGGCCGCTTCGGTGCTGCTGCCGTACCGGGTCAACCAGCCGTTCGCCGAGGACCTGCTGCTCTCGGGCCGCTCGATCGGTGCCGAGGAGGCGCACGCCGCAGGCCTCGTGCACACCGTGTTCGAAGACCCGGAGACCGCGGCGCTCGCGTACTTCAACGAGCACCTTGCCGGCAAGAGTGCAGCGGCAATGGCCTGCGCGCTGGCGGCTGCCCGGGGCGCAATGATCCGCGACGTGCGCCAGCGACTGGCCGAAGTCGAGCGGCTGTATCTCGACCGGCTGATGGCCACGCGCGATGCCAACGAGGGGCTGACCGCATTCCTCGCCAAGCGCAAGCCGCAGTGGGAGCACAGATAGGAGCACAGCCGATGGCCGCGATACCTCCCGTCGTCCAGATCGTGCAGCGCTGCGAGGCGCTGTTCGACGATCTGCACTTCA
Source organism: Burkholderiales bacterium (assembly GCA_024641225.1). Classification (GTDB taxonomy): domain Bacteria; phylum Pseudomonadota; class Gammaproteobacteria; order Burkholderiales; family Burkholderiaceae_F; genus JADJWR01. Next base: position 6,935 of record JAHEDN010000111.1, read on the forward strand.
ACGCCGTCAAGGACTGGAAGGCGGCTGCGCCCGGCCGCAAGGCGGTCGGCTACTTGCCCGTGTACGTGCCGCGCGAACTCATCCACGCCGCCGGCATGCTGCCGGTGGGCATCCTCGGCGGCGGCGACCAGCTCGAGGTGATCCAGGGCGACGCGTACTACCAGAGCTACATCTGCCGCATTCCGCGCTCGACGATCGAGCTGGGGCTCACGGGCAGGCTGAACTGCCTCGACGGCATGCTGTTTCCGTCGATCTGCGACGTGATCCGCAACCTGTCGGGCATGTGGCAGATCCTTTTCCCCGACAAGTACGTGCGCTACCTCGACGTGCCGCAGAACTACGACGACGCGATCGGCGGCCGCTTCTACGTTCAGGAACTGGAGGTGCTGCGCGAGGACCTCGGCAAACTGGCCGGGCGCGAGATCACCGACGCGATGCTCAATGCCTCGATCGCCGTCTACAACGACAACCGCGCCGCGATCCGCGAGCTGTACCGCTACCGCGCCGCCAAGCCGTGGCAGGCGCCGACCTCCGAGGTCTACCTCGTGCTGCGCGCCGGCATGGTGCTGCCACCTGAGGAACACACGACGCTGGTGCGCGAGTACGTCGCTGCCGCCGACGCGCTGCCGCGTCCGAAGCGCGACAACGCCCGGGTGGTGATCAACGGGACCTTCTGCGAGCAGCCGCCGCTGGCGCTGATCAAGTCGATCGAGATGTCCGGCTGCTACGTCGTCGACGACGACTTCATGCTGGTCGGCCGATGGCTGCTCGACGACGTGCCGAGCGACGGCA
>JAHEDN010000445.1 GCA_024641225.1 Burkholderiales bacterium
ACTGACATGTGCCTTGCCGTCGTCGCGTGGCATGCGCACCCGGACTTTCCGCTGGTGCTGGCGGCCAATCGGGATGAGTTCTATACCCGCAGTACGCGCCCGGCGTCCTGGTGGGGACAGAGCGTCGCCCTTCTCGCGGGTCGTGACGAGGAAGCCGGAGGCACCTGGCTCGGCATCACGCGCGCCGGCCGCGTCGCGCTGCTCACCAACGTGCGCGCCCCCAGCGAGCGCAACCCGCATGCGCCGTCGCGCGGCGCCATCACGGTTGCCGCATTGCAGAGCGCGCAGCCGACGAGCGAGTGGTTGCGGGCGCAGGCGCCGCGCATGAACACGTACAACGGCTTCAACCTGCTGGTGGCCGAGCCGGCCGCCGCGGGTCGTGGTCCGCCTCGGCTCATCTACTACACGAACCGCCGCCGGCACGGGCCGCGCGTGCTCGCACCGGGCATCTACGGCCTGTCCAACGCGTTCCTCGATACGCCGTGGCCGAAGGTGGTGCGCGCTGTCGGAGCGTTTGCCTGCGCACTGCCCCGCCGCGTCGATGCCGACTCGCTGCTGGCACTGCTGGCCGACCGCCGTCCGGTGCACGATTCCGAGCTTCCTTCGTCCGGCGTGCCGCTGGAGTGGGAGCGCGCGCTGGCGCCGATCCAGATCCGCGCCAATGGCTACGGCACGCGCTCGAGTTCGGTGATCACCGTGCGGCGCGACGGGGTGGTCAACTTCCTGGAACGCAGCTTCGAGCCCGATGCCCCGGATACGCATCGCGACCGTCACTTCGAATTCACGCTGGATGGCGCCTCCGCGCCGTCACCTCGCATCTCCGGCGCCCGCAAAGCAGGCTGAAGGAACACGCTGGCAGACGGCCCTGCGCTCAGAAGATCAGCCGCATCGCACGGTGCGGGATGCCGGCGTCGTCGTACTCCTCGCCCTCGGCCACGAAGCCGAAGCGCTCGTAGAACGGAATCGCGTGCCTCTGCGAGCTCAGGATGACTTCGCGCTCGCCTCGCACCCGTGCTGCCTGCAGCAGCGCAAGCAGCAGCGCTGTTCCGACCCCGGCGCCGCGCGCCTGCCGCAGCACCGCCATGCGGCCGATGTGCCCGTCGGGCAGCAACCGACCCGTGCCAAGCACGCTCTCGTCCGCAGCGACGGCGATCGCGTGCAGGCTCGACGGATCGAACTCGTCGAGCTCGATTTCCACGGGCACCTTCTGCTCTTCGACGAAAACCGTGTAGCGAACCGGCACCGCGCGGTCGCGCATCGACTCCCAGCCACCGAGTTCGATGCGCAGCCGCTCAGCCACGGCCGTCGCCCTCTGCCGGGGCAGCGACTTCGAAGTCGCGCATCCGCCCGCGCATTTCCTGTGGCCACGCCACCGGTGCGCCGCTGCGGTCGACGCAGACGTAGACGAGTTCAGCCTCGATCAGCGGCTCGGCGGTTTCGTTGGACCTGAACATCGCCACCGCGAAGCCGGCACTGCTGCGACCGAGCCGCGCCATGCGTCCGCAGACCAGAAGTTCGTCGTCGTAGCGGGCCGGTGCGTGGTACTCGACCGTCGCCTTGCGAACGAACGCATCGATGCCCAGCGTCGCGAACCCCGACGGGTAGGGAACACCGATTGCCCGCCAGTACTCGGTGGCGCAGACATCGGCATAGGTCAGGTAGTGCCCGTTGAAGACCACTGCCTGCATGTCGACCTCGGCCCAGCGAACGCGCAGCGGCAGCCGATGGCGGAACTGCCCGATTCCCACCTACTTCGCTCCCTTGGCGGCGTCGCCGGCGATGATCACGGTCATCTTCGCCGGGTCGATGTAGCGCCGCAGGGCGGCGTTGACCTCCGCCGTGGTCAGCGACTCGATGCGCTCTTCGAACGCCAGGCTGTACGTGGTGAACGTTCGGCCGAGGTCCATGTACTCGGCCCACACCGCCGCCAGCGTGCCGTCGGCCGACCGGTTCAGCACGCGCTCCTGCAGCAGCCCCGCCTTGGCATCCGCGACCTCCTTGTCGGTGAGGCCCTCCTTCAGCATCCGGTCCATTTCCTCGCGCACCGCCTGCTCGAAGCGCGCCACGTTCTGCGGCGCGACCAGCCCGGCGATCCGCCAGTTCGATGCCCGGTCGCGGCTGCCCACAGCGAGGCCCGACCCTGCGCCGTAGGAAATGCCGTCGCGCTGCCGCACCCGCTCCATCAGGCGATTCGACAGCATGCCGCCGCCGCCGAAGATGTGGTTGGCGAGCACCAGC
>JAHEDN010000112.1 GCA_024641225.1 Burkholderiales bacterium
GTCGCGCTGCCTCGCGCCGTGATCGAGTCCGTAGCGATAGAAGTCGTTGCGATCGGGCAACTTCCCGTTGGGCAATCGCGCCAGCAGTTGTGGCGACGGCGCGATCAGCAGCACGTTGTCGAGCCAGCGGTGCGCGCGTGCGTGGCGCCGCCAGGGCAGGAACTTGTCGAGCCAGCCCGCCGTAACCCAGGGCACGAAGTGCGGATACAGGACAAGCCGCGGCAGTTGCGAGTAGGGCAGCAGGAGGTGGTAGTCGATCAGACCGCCGTCCCAGTACTCGCCCCATGGGGCGCCAGCCGGGTTGCGCACCGGCTCGCACACCAGCGGTATCGAGCCCGAGGCGAGCAGCGCGTCTTCGCTGTTTAGTGCATCGAGCGCGACGCGATCAAGGCCAAAAGGGTCGAACTCGGCGGCCGGGAAGCGCGGAGCTCCGGCGGTGAACATGACGCGTTGCAAGTGTGCGGCCAGCCGCGATCGCGACAGCGTATTGGCGAAGGCGGCACGGGTGAAGGCAGCGCGGCTGCTGTCGCGACCGAGCGGTCCGCGCGCCCGTGCCGTGACGACGGTGAGCGCTCGTCCCGGACGGACCTCGATCGCCGGGGCGCCGCCAAGCACGGCGCGCGCCAGCTGTCGGCACTGCTCTGCGACCTGGCGCGGCGAGGGCCGGTGCGAATAGGTCTGGCCGACGTAGGCCTCGGCCAGCCGGTCGAGCGCGGCAAGCGGGTCGGGCACTGCGGCTGCCGCCATCCGCCAGGCGCCGATCGACGCGCCGATCAGTTCCAGCTTCGCCTCGCGCAGCCATCCTCGCGCCGAATCGAACAGCAGCCTGTCGAGCGGGATCAGCGCCAGACCCTTGGGCCCACCGGCGGCGGCCGGCACGCAGGCGATGTCTGCCGGCGCGAGTCCATGGTTGCGCACCTGCGCCACGGCGCGCGCGCCGGCGTGCACGACGAACGACCGGCCCCCGTTCACTGTGCGGAAGCTGTCGGCGCCGCGTGCAGCTTCATCATTGCCCTCTCGAACTGGCCTTCGACGAGCAGCGGAACAATCTGCAGCGCGCGTTCGATCGACTCGTCGATCGCCGCCTCGTGTTCGCGGCTCGGCGGGTGCAGCACGAAATCGGCGACCTCCTGCGTCAGGGCGAGCGCGCGCGGGTGGCCGACGCCGATGCGAAGCCGCCAGAAGTCCGGTGTCGAGAGCTTGGCCTGGATGTCCTTCAGGCCGTTGTGCCCGGCCGTGCCGCCGCCGCGCTTGAGCTTGACGGTGCCCGGCGGCAGGTCGACTTCGTCGTGCGCGACCAGGATCTGCGTCGGCAGGATCTTGTAGTACAGGGCGAGGGCGACGACGGCCTGCCCCGAGCGGTTCATGTAAGTGGCCGGCTTCAGCAGCCACAGTTCGCGGCCCCGGTCACGCAGCCGCGCCGTTTCGCCGTGGAATTTGCGCTCGGCGCCAAACGCTGTGCCGCCCTTGCGCGCGACCGCGTCGACGAACCAGAAACCCGCGTTATGCCGCGTTCGTTCGTATTCGGCGCCGATGTTGCCGAGCCCGACGATGAGTCGGATCGAGTTGTCCTGCGCGTTCAAGGGAACTCAGGCGAGGGAGAAAAGAAACGGCCCGAGACGTTGCCGTCGTCGGGCCGCATTGTGCAGCAGGGGCGAAGCCTATTTCTTCTTCTCGCCGCCCTTTTTCTCGGCCGCTGCCGGGGCTGCGCCTGCGGCAGCCGCAGGCACCTTCTGCGCCGTGGCGGGAACCTCGGTCGGCGCCGCCACCACTGCCTCGACGGCAACTTCTTCCTCGACATGGGCAGCCGGTATCGTCACCGACACAACGACCGGGTTTTCCTTGCCTTTCAGGACGGCCTTCACACCGTCGGGCAGCTTCAGATCGCGTACCTTGATCGTGTCCTGCGCGGTCAGCCCGGACAGGTCGACCTCGACGAACTCTGGAAGGTCTTTCGGCAGGCAGGAAATGTCGACTTCCTGCAGCACGTGTCCGACGATGGCCGACGACAGCTTCACCGCCGGCGAGTTCTCCTGGCCGACGAAGTGCAGCGGCACACGCACGTGCACCGGCCTGTCCGCCGAGATGCGCTGAAAATCGACGTGCATCACGATCGGCCGGTAGGGATGCATCTGAAAGTCACGCAGCAGAACCTGCTCGCTCCTGCCGTCCAGTTCCATGTCGAGGATCGAGGCATGGAACTTTTCCTTGCGCAGCGAATGGAACAGCGGGTTATGGTCGACCTCGATCGCCGTCGGCGGCACATCGCCGCCATAAAGCACTCCAGGGACCTTGCTGGCGTGGCGCAGGCGGCGGCTCGCACTCGTGCCTTGCGCTTTTCTCGTGTTTGCTACGACTTTCATTGCGTTCTCCAGAAAAACCCGCGGGCCGCGACCAGCCACGGCGAGTGCCTTACTCGATGAACAGGCTGCTCACCGAGTCCTCGCGCGAAATGCGCGAAATCGTTTCCGCCAGCAGCGCCGCGCACGACAGCTGCCGGATCTTCGGGCTGACCGCCGCCTGGTCGGCGAGCGGGATCGTGTCGGTCACCACCACTTCGTCGAGCACCGAGGTGTTGATCCGCTCGACCGCTCGGCCCGACAGCACCGCGTGGGTGCAATAGGCCATCACCTTGACCGCGCCATGTTCGCGCAGTGCGGTCGCCGCCTGGCACAGCGTGTTGGCAGTGTCGACCATGTCATCCATGATCACGCAGGTCCGGCCGTCGACCTCGCCGATGATGTGCATCACCTCGGCCACGTTCGCCCGCGGTCGGCGTTTGTCGATGATCGCCAGTTCGGCCTCTATGCGCTTGGCAAGCGCACGGGCGCGCACGACGCCGCCGACGTCGGGCGACACCACCACGAGGTTCTCGTAGTTGTGCTTCCACAGGTCGCCGAGCAGGATCGGGCTGGCGTAGATGTTGTCGACCGGGATATCAAAAAAGCCCTGGATCTGGTCGGCGTGCAGGTCCATGGTCAGCACACGGTGAACCCCGACCGCCTGCAACATGTTGGCGACCACCTTGGCACTGATCGCCACCCGCGCCGAGCGCGGCCGCCGATCCTGGCGTGCATAGCCGTAGTATGGAATCGCCGCGGTGATGCGCCCGGCCGACGCGCGCTTGAACGCGTCGACCATGATCATCAGTTCCATCAGGTTGTCGTTGGTCGGCGCGCAGGTCGATTGCAGCACGAAGACGTCCTTGCCGCGGACGTTCTCGTTGACCTCGACCATCACTTCGCCGTCAGAGAAGCGCGAGACGTGGGCGCGGCCGAGCGGGAGATTGAGGTGCTGCACCACCGAATGGGCGAGCTTCGGGTTGGCGTTTCCCGAAAAGACCATCAGGTTGTCCGGCACCGTCGGTCCCATGTTGCGGCCCTCGAATGGCTTCATCTACCCGGCTCCGCGAATGCGGCGTCCGATGACTTCAAACCAGCGGGCGCGGCCATTCGTGCACCGGCCCGATTGCGTTGCGCAGGACCCGGATTCGAGTCGCCAGGAGGTGCGCCGCCTGCGCGGCTCCCGGCGACCAAACTCGATATGGCTGGGGAGGAAGGATTCGAACCCTCGAATGCCGGAATCAAAATCCGGTGCCTTAACCAACTTGGCGACTCCCCAGCGCGAAACCTCTGCGCCTGCGTCCGATGCTTTCGAATCGGACGACTCTTCCGCTGATAACTCACCACGCCGCGAGCGGCAGTTCGGCGAGGCCCTTCACCGCCCAGCCCCGCCATCCCGCCGGCAATTGGCTCACCGCCTCCTGCGCTGCGCTCTCGGACATCATCGCCGCGAATACCGCCGAACCGGAGCCCGTCATTCTTGCTGGCCCAAACTGCGCCAGGTGAGCGATGGCTGCCTCTATCACGGCATGACGTCGCCGCGCCACCGGCTCGAGATCGTTGGCGCCGAACAAAGTGCGTCCAGTTGCTGTTTCGCTGCGGACCGCATTATCCCGCAACGCAGAAAAGTCCGCGATTGTCAGCGCTTTCCCAGACCGTGTCAATTCCGGCGCCGAGAAGATTTCGGCTGTAGAAACAGACACTTGCGGGTGGACAACGGCATACCAGCAGACCGGCCAATGGAACGATGTCAGCCGCTCTCCGATTCCTTCAGCGAGGGCCGGGCCGGTGCCGAGAAAGAACGGCACGTCGGCGCCGAGTCGCAGGCCAAGCGAGGCCAGTCGCTCGCGGGACCAGCCCAGCCGCCAAAGCCGATTGAGGGCGAGCAGCGTGGTGGCGGCATCCGAAGATCCGCCGCCCATGCCGCTTCCGGCGGGAATGCACTTCTCGACCGCGATGTCGACGCCAAGAGACGAACCGCTCGCCTGCTGCAGCAGGCGAGCCGCTCGCAGGCAAAGGTCCGCGTCCAACGGGCCAACCGTATCGCCGCTGCGCGTGATCTGTCCGTCGCTCCGCAATTCAAAGTCGAGCGTGTCGGCAAGCGCTATCGGCACCATCAGACTCTGCAGTTCGTGGTAGCCGTCGGGCCGGCGTCCGGTCACATGCAAGAAGATATTCAGCTTTGCCGGCGCGGGCAGGCCGAGGAACAGGCGACTCATTGTCGAAACCTATCTTGTTCGGTGGCCGCGCCCGGGACGTCGAGGACCAGCCGCAACCGCATCGAAGGCCCGCCCGAGGCATCGGCGCGGCGATCGAAGGTCAGGCGGCGCGGCGCCCCGGTTTCTTCGAATCGATCCTCGATAACAATGACCCAGCCGTCCTGCTCGATGCGCTGCGCTCGGCCCGAATCAGGAGACAGGCGCGCCGGTCGGTCCGGCACGGCTCGCCCGGCGATCCAGTCGGCGAGCCCCGATACGGGCAGGCTGAAGCCCAGAACGGATTCAGCGAGCGCATCCGGACTGCTCCCCTTCCAGGTGGCGAGCGATCCGTCGGCTTGCGGCGCGGTCAGGACCGTGCCGGCGGCGCCGGTCTGGACCCGCGCCAGGGTATTGCCAAGCGGTGAGGCGAGATCGAGCGTCGTTCCGGCGGGATTGATGGCCAGCGTAAAGCGACCGGAGACTGCCTCCCGCGTTTCACCGCGGCCGACAGTGGCGGCAAAGCGACCGCTGTAGACGTGCGTAGCCGGCTCGATTGGCGCCAGCGAGGCGCAGCCGCTGAGCGCAGCGATCACCAGCGGTGCGAGCTTCGTGCGCCAAGTGTCCGAAAAATAATGTCGGCCCTGCGCTGCCATCTGAGCCGGCGGCTAGGTCTTCGAGAAAGGCGCCGCTAAAGACGAACCTGCAAGCGGGCGAGCGTCGAACTGAGCGTTTCGTTGTCGGGCTCGCCGGCGCGAACCTCGCGCCAGACGCGGCGCGCGGCATCCTGCTCGCCGAGCGCCCACAGCACCTCACCCAGATGAGCGCCGATCTCCGCTTCCGGGCGCAGGGAGTACGCGCGCTCGAGCAGCTCGCGTGCCTTGGCGAAGTTGCCCATGCGGAAGTAGACCCAGCCCATTGAATCGATGACGTGCGGGTCGTCTGGTGCGAGGTCCAGCGCTTTGCCGATCAGTTCGTGGGCTTCGGGCAGGCGCAGGTTGCGATCAGCCAGCGTGTAGCCGAGCGCGTTGTAAGCATGTGCGTCGTCGGGTTTGAGTTGCATCAGACGCCGCAGCAGCCGCTCCATCTCGTCGACGCGGTCGAGTCGCTCCGCGGCCATCGCCGTGTCGTACAGCAGCGCCGTGTCATCGGGCGATCGCTCGAGCGCCGCCGCAAGCACCTGGTACGACTCATCGAAGCGCCGCGCTTCGCGAAGCACCTGGCCGTCGGCGATGGCCAGCTGCTGACGCTGCTCGTCACCTGCCGGCGATGCGTCGGCCAGCAGCCTGCGTGCCTCCTCGACGCGCTGCATCTTGGCCAGGATCACGGCGCGCCGCAGAAGTGCATTGAACAGCTGCCGGCCGTCGTCGATGCGTGCCAGCCACTGCAGCGCTTCGTCGTAGCGACGCTCGTCCTCAGCGATGCGGGCGAGGTTGAGGTATGCCGGATCGGGGTCGTGGGTCGGCATCCCCGTTGTCTCCAGCACCTGGAGATAGCGTTCGAAAAAGTCGCGTGCCCGATTGCGCGGCGGCCGCTCGTCCAGCGCCAGCACGCCGAGTGCGTAAAGCGCGTCGAGGCTCGCCGCGTCTGCCGCCAGCGCCTGCTCGAACTGGCTCACTGCCGCGGCACGTTGGCCGTCGGCGAGCAGCAATCGCGCGTACGTGAGCCGGACCTCAGTGGCTTGAGGCTGGCGTTGCAGGAAACTGGCCAGCAGCTGCAGCGCTTGCGCCCGTCCGCTCGCATCGTCCTTTTCCTGCGGGCGCGACAGGAGTTGCGCCACGGAGAGAAGGGTTCGCTGATCGTCAGGACGCAGTGCGAGCGCCGCGTGTGCCGACTGCAACGCGCGTTCCGGGAGACCGGCCTCGTGTGCGCCGATGGCGAGCGTCAGGTAGACGTCGGCGGCCAGGGCGGGTTGATCCAGCAGCGGTGCCGCCAACCGTTCCAGCGTCGCATAGGCGGCAGCGCGATCCTCCGCGCGCGACAGCGCGCGCTGGATCTGCGCCAACTCCAGGGCCGGTTGTGGCGACTCGCGCAGGCTGGCGGCAAAGAGTGGCTCGGCCTCCTCCAGTTGTCCGCTTCCGGCAAGCAGCAGCGCATACGCCTGGCGCGCATCGCGCGACTCCGGCGCCAGTTCGCGCCATAGGGAGGCCGCCTCAAGGGCTGGCGCGCCGGCCCGGCCGGCGACCGCGATTTCGGTCGCGCGCCGGGCGATGCGCGGATCACGAGTCTGCCGGGCCACCGAAAGGTAGGTTGCGAACGCCGAGCCCGCATCGCCCCGCTGCAGAGCCAGTTCGGCAGCCATAAGCTGGTACAGCAGAGCACCGGTCAGGTCGACGTCGGGCGGAGCATCGGGCACGGTCTCGGGGGCGGCGCTGCCACCGGCCTGCGCCAGGTTCAGCTCCGCGCGCGGCGCTGTCGCACAACCTAGAATGGCCAGCGCCGCCAGACCTGCGACTGCAGCACGAATCGCCGCCGCGAGGGCTGAAGGCGAACAACGGTTCATCTCGAGGAATCCACATCCCGGTGACCGGCCCATTGCCGTCACCGCACGCTGCTCATCTTATCCCGCTGCCCGATGCCCGAACTGCCGGAGGTCGAAGTGACCCGGCGCGCCCTCGCGCCAGAAGTCGAAGGCGGCGTCGTTCGCGATCTCGTGCTGCGCGAGCGGCGCTTGCGTTGGCCGGTGCCGGTCGGGCTGGCCCGGAGGCTCGCCGGCCGGCAGGTCCTTCGATTGGAACGGCGCGGCAAGTACTTGCTGTGGCGATTCGAGCACGGCACGCTGATATCGCACCTCGGCATGTCGGGGTCATGGCGTGTCTACCGGGAGGCGCCGGCGCCAGGGCGCCACGATCATCTCGACCTGATCGTGGAGCACGCGCATGGGATGCGGGTGCTGCGCCTGACCGATCCGCGTCGCTTCGGCGCGCTGCTCTGGTCCGGCGGCGGCGAGCGCAGCCTTCAGCGCCATGCGCTGTTCGCGCGCCTGGGCATCGAACCGTTCGATCCGCGCTTTGACGGCGACTTGCTGCACCAGCGCTCGCGCGGCAGGCGCATCTCCATCAAGCAGGCATTGCTGGCAGGTGAGATCGTTGTTGGCGTCGGGAACATCTATGCCTCGGAGAGTCTCTTCGAAGCGGGTATCGATCCGCGCACGGCGG
>JAHEDN010000446.1 GCA_024641225.1 Burkholderiales bacterium
CCCAGGTGGCGCGCACGCCGCGAGCCGTCCGCGCCACCGCGGTCGGCACGCCGAACACTCCGGCGGCAATAGCAGCCTCGCCGTTGGCGCGCAAGGCGGATTTCACCCCGGGCGCGTCGAGCGCCGCTGGCGCGACGCCGAGATCGGCCAGCAGCCGTGCGAAGGCCGGCTCGTCAGGCAGCGCGCCGTCGCGCCAGACGAACCGGAACAGCCGTGCGACGGCGTCCCGCCCGCTGCCGGCCGCGATCGCGGCGCGCAACAGCGGCAGCGGGTTGAACGGATGGTGGCGCGGCGCGCGCATGGGAATGCGGTGCCGGTCGGCCAGCCAGGTGCAGTGCTCGTACGTGAAGCGGCGCTTCGGCGCCACTTCGGCCGGCCCCATGTGTCCCCAGTGATTGAGCAGGCCCGCGAAAAGCACCGGTCGCAGCCGCACCACCGGCGACGTTTCGCTCGCCGCCAGCGCCGCCGGCAGCGCCTCGAAGGCGAGGTAGGAGTACGGCGAGATGAAGTCGAAGTACCAGTCGATCTCGGCCGATGGCGGCGTGGCGACGCTCATCGCAGTGCGGCCCGCCGCCGGTTCAGGTTGGCCCAGACGGCGCGCTTCTCGTCGTCGTCGAGCAGGCCCCAATGCGCAATCTCGTCGATCGTCCGGCAGCAGCCTTCGCACCAGCCGGTGGCCGTGTCGATGTTGCACACCGAGACGCAGGGTGATGGCACGGTTCCGGTGCGGGCGCCGGATGCGCGCTGGGCGTGGTCGGGCATCACTACTCGCCTGGCCTCAAAGGATTGCGGAAAGGCGCGATTTTCGCACTGTTGCCGCCTTACGAATTTCTTAGCAAGCCGTTAGCCAACATTTACGAGCGTGGGTTGGCACGGGTTTCTACGATCCCCTCCATCGGGTGCCGCCGCCGGCGGCGACAGGGAAGTCCCCGAAACCGCAGACCACACAAGGAAGGATGACCATGGCACGTTTTGATCTTTACGCATCGATTCACAAGGCACTGCGCAGCTTCATGGCGGACACGCTCGGCGCTGTCGGCCGCATGGACGTCGACGACGCCGCCGAACGCGATGCGACGCTGCAGCAACTGCGCTCGCTCCTCGATGCGCTGGAGCACCATGCGCAGATCGAGGACGAATTCATCCACGCGGCGATGCAGGCGCGCCGGCCCGGCTCGGCAGAGGAGACCGGCGCCGAGCACGAGCGGCAGCGCGCGGCGCTGCGCGAATTGCGCCGGCAGGCGGACGAGGTCGACGGCGCCGCAGGCGCGCCGCGCGCAGTCGCGGCACACGCGCTCTACCAGCACCTTTCGCTGTCCGTGGCCGAGAACCTCGCGCACATGCACGAGGAGGAGACGGTCGACAACGCGGTGCTGTGGGCGGAGTTCACCGACGACGAGCTGGCCGCGATCCACGACCGGATCGTTGCCTCGATCGATGCGCAGGAGATGGCGCAGGTGATTCGCTGGATGGCGCCGAGCCTGACGCCCTACGAGCGCAGCACGCTGTTCGGCGCGCTGCAGGCGAAGGCGCCGGCGGAGGTCTTTCACCGCCTGCTGGAAGTGGCGCGGCCCCATCTGGCGCCGCGCGACTGGAACAAGCTCGTCTTTGGCATCGCGGCCGTGCCGCTTGCCGCCTGAACGGAGGTCATCATGAACGTGAAAGGGACAGCAAGCGTTCTGCTGGCCGGCGTGGTGGCGGCGCTGGCCATCACAGGCGTGGCCGCAGCCGATTCTGCGCGGCGCGAAAGCTCGGAGCAGAAGACGATCGACCGCGGTCGCTACCTGATCAGGATCGCCGGCTGCAACGACTGCCATACGCCAGGCTACGCACAGAGCGGCGGCGGCGTGCCCGAGGCGCAGTGGCTGACGGGCGATACGCTCGGCTGGAGCGGACCCTGGGGAACGACCTACCCCGCCAATCTGAGGCGCGTCGTGGCCGGCATGTCCGAAGAGGAATGGATCCGGCGCGCACGCTCGGCCCAGTACCGGCCGCCGATGCCGTGGTTCAACCTGCGCGACATGACCGACGCGGACCTGCGCGCGGCCTATCGCTACGTCCGCAGCCTGGGGCCCGCCGGCGGGCCGGCGCCCGCTTACGTGCCCCCTGGAGGCAAGGTGTCCGGGCCGGTGGTCACGTTTCCGGCGCCGCCCAAGTAGCCGTCGACTGCGCTTGCCGTTTCAGGCCGACGCCGCCTCTTCGAGCTGAAGCGGCGCGTCGGCCTCGAAACGGAA
>JAHEDN010000113.1 GCA_024641225.1 Burkholderiales bacterium
GATCGCGCAGGCGCCGCGCGCGCGCAGCGGCGCAAGCCGCCGCAGCGCCTCCTCGATCGTCGCCGCTTCGTCGAGCACCGGGATGATGATGGCCAGCGTCGCCATGGCTAGCGCAGGCGCGTTTTCTTCGGCGCCAGTTGCGGCATCTTCGCCTGCACGATGGCGGCGAGTTCCTTGGCGCCGAGCACCGTGACGCCGGGCGGCGCGCCGCGCACCGCCTGGAGAATCGCCTGCGCCGCCGTGCTCGCCGACAGCGCCTTCGTGTACGACGGCAGCATCAGGTCGGCCAGTGCGTTGCCTGCCGCGCGCACGAGCCTGGCGATCACGTCCGGGAGGCGGCGCGTGTCGTCGGCCGAAGTGGGGCGGATGATGACGAGCCGCTCGAAGCCCATGCCGACGAGCGCAACCTCGTCGACGGAGGCCAGCGTGCGCGTCGCCTCGCCCATCTGCAGCAGCGCCGGCAGCGGCGCGACCAGCACCAGCGTGGTGGCGCCCGTGTCGCGCGCGGTACGCGCGGCGTCGAGCACGTCGTGCTCGCCGTAGCGCCGGATCGGCGAGGCCTGCGGCACGAAGGTCTCGTCACCGGTGATGCCGATGAACGCGTCGTCGGCGACGACGGCGCCGCGGCCGACGAGCCACGGGTGGAACCTGGGCATCGCGCTGCCGATCATGTGCGTGACGGCGACATGCACGACGCGATACTCGCCGGTGGACATCAGCGCGGCCAGCACTTCCTCGCCGAGCCCGCCGACCAGGCCGAGGGCCAGCGCCGAACGTTGCGGAACCCGTGTGCCGAGCGGCCTGTCTTCGGCAAGGGCGGCGTGCACGGATGAGGCTGGGGCGGCGTTCACAGCGCGCGATTGTGCCGCAGGCTGCTTGCCGCCTGCCGCTCAGCGGGTCACGTCGTTGAGCCGCCAGTCGTATTCGATGAAGTGGATCGGTACCGTCCCGGTTCTCAGCCGCGCACGGTCGGCGGCAGTGTCGGCGAGCTGGTTCGCATACCTGGCCACGACGTCCTGCACGCTGGCGAAGCCCTGGTGGCCCTGCTCGAAGTCCTTGCCGTACCAGTCGAAGATCTGCGAGAGCTCGACGTTCTGCTCCTGCGCGTCGTAGCGGTTGCGCGAGCGGTCGCTCATGAAGCGGCGGAACAGGTCGTCGAGCTGCGTATCCAGACGCCCGGCGACGAGAGCATCGCGACCGAGCATCGGGCAGCCGACGCTGGCGCAGTTCACCGCCACGTGCACGCGCGGGTCGTCGAAGACGCCCGGGGCGCGCATCGTGTCGTGTTCGATCCAGTCGAGGCTGCGCTCGGCGCCCAGCAGCGTGAAAAATTCGTCCTTCCACGGGTTGCCGAAAACCCGGCCGAAGTCGCGGATCGATTCGAGGTCCGGATAGCGGGTCAGGATCTTCTCGACGGTGAACGCGTTGTAGGCGTTGGCGAGAAACGCGAACTGCTGCGCCTTGTTCCATGCCGCGTACTCGACCGGCGTCACGGCTGAAAGTACCTTGAGGTACTCGGCCAGCAGTCGACGGTCCGCGGCGAAGCTTCGATAGTCGACCTGCGAGGCGTTGCCGCCGGAAATCAGCCTCACGTGCTTCTTCAGCAGCGCGTCCCAGGCCGCATGCGTGTGATCGAAGCGCGCCTGCGCCAACGCCGCGCGCGCGAACGGCAGCAGCACCGCGGCGAACATGAACTGGCGCCGCCGCACGCTCACGCCTCGCCGCGCGCGGGATAGCCGTGCTTCAGCACGAAATCGATGGCCTGCACCATTTCGTGAAAGTGCGGGCGCGCGAACGGCATCGTCTGCACGGTGGAGAAGTACAGGGTGCGGTCGGGTCGCACCAGGAAGATGCCGGGCTCCGAGAACAGCGCCGGCTCCTCGATGCCGAGGGAGGTCTTGCCGCGGCTGGTCGAGATGTAGAGGCCCCACTCGCGCGCCTTCTCGATCGACAGGCCGTGGCCGATAGTCAGGTTCGACAGCCCCCAGTCCTTCACGGTCTGCGCGGCCCGTTCTGCGGTGTCGCCGGAGATGCCGACGACGCCGACGCCGCGGGCAACGAAGTCCCCGTGCAGCCGGTTCAGTTCGGTCATGTACGTGCGACACACGGGGCAGTGAAGGCCGCGGTAGAAGACGACCAGCGTGAAGTTCTGCGGCGTCTGGTCGCCGATCGACCAGGTGCCGCCATCCACGGTGGATACGGAAAGTTCAGGCACGGGCTGGCGGGGCTTGGGCATCAGGGGATCTCCATCGAGGGGCGCTCTGCGGTGCAAAAGCGCGGTTGAGTTGATGAGTCGGCGGAAGGGCGCGCCCCTTACAGCGCGGCGGCCGACGGGAAGTGCTGACTACAATGATGCCAATGTGGGGCGGCGCGAGCGGCGGCCGCGCGTTGACGGGCATCCGACGGCTCGCCGACTGGGTGCCGCGCATCGACTGGAGCGGCCGCACAACCCGTGACGTTCCGTGCGGCAGCCCCCGGCAACGAGCAAAGGACCAGACAATGGATAAATCGATGATCAAGGGTGTCGTGATCGGCGGTCTCGCCGCGGTCGTCGTTACCGCGGGTGGTGTGACCGGTTACCGGGCGATGACCCGGCCGGTCTTCGCAGACGTCGTCGCGGTGAAGGAGGCGACCGAGACGATTGTCACGCCCCGCGAGGAGTGTGAGAACGTGCAGGTGCAGAAGCAGGCGCCGGTCAAGGACAAGAACCGCGTTGCCGGCAGCGTCGTCGGCGGCGTGGCCGGCGGCCTGCTGGGCAGCACCATCGGCGGCGGCACTGGCAAGACGGTGGCCACCGTCGCAGGGGCCGCGGCTGGGGCGTATGCGGGCAACAAGGTGCAGAAGAACATGCAGCAGAAGGAC
Organism: Burkholderiales bacterium; assembly: GCA_024641225.1. Taxonomy (GTDB): domain Bacteria; phylum Pseudomonadota; class Gammaproteobacteria; order Burkholderiales; family Burkholderiaceae_F; genus JADJWR01. Next base: position 2,863 of record JAHEDN010000113.1, read on the forward strand.
GTGGTGATGACGACCGAAAGGCGCTGCAAGACGGTCAACGAGACGTCGCAGAAGCTGATCGGCTACGACGTCACCTACCGCCTCGACGGCAAGGAGGGCGTCGTGCGCATGTCGTTCAATCCCGGCAGCAGGATCCCGGTGAAGGACGGTCAGCTGGTACTGGCCCCCCCGCAGGAAACGAAGAAGTGACGGCCGCCCGGCCTCGGCGCCGAGTGACTCTGCCGTACCGGCCGATGGCCGAAGCGGCGTGGCCGCCTCCATCGGCCTCGCGCTGTCACTGATCCACCTGATCAGCATTCCGGTAACCAACACGTCGGTCAACCCGGCGCGCAGCACCGGGCCGGCGCTGTTCGTCGGCGTCTGGTCGGTCAAGCAGCTGTGGCTGTTCTGGGTCGCGCCAATCGTTGACGCGGTGATCGCCGGCGTCGTCTGGCGCGCGTTCTTCGACAGTGAAGCCTAGGCCCGCCCGTGCTGCATTCAACCTCAATCAGGATTTGACCGTGACGCGTACCAATTTGCCAAGCGCGCTGGCGCTGGCCTGCCTCGTGTTTGCCATGCCTGTCTGCGCGCAGCAGACCGCCGATCGGATCTGGTCCGGCGGGCCGATCATCACGATGAACGACAAGGCGATGCGCGCGGAGGCCGTGGCCGAGCGCGGCGGCAGGATCGTTGCCGTCGGCCGGACGTCCGACGTGATGAAACTGAGGGGCCCGAAGACCGAGATGGTCGACCTCAAGGGCCGCACCATGCTGCCGGGTTTTGTCGATGCGCACGGCCACATGTTCGTCGGAGGCGTCCAGGCCCTGTCGGCGAACCTGCTCGCCCCGCCCGACGGCAATGTCAGGGACATCGCCTCGCTGCAGAAAGTCGTCGGCGAGTGGATGGCGGCGAACGACGCCGCAGTCAAGAAGGTCGATCTGATCCTCGGCTTCGGCTACGACAACGCAACGCTCGCCGAACATCGCCACCCGACCCGCGACGATCTCGACCAGATCTCGAAGGACATCCCGATCCTGCTGTGGCACCAGTCGGGCCACATCGTCGCCGTCAACTCCAAGGCGATCGAGGTCGTCGGCACTACGGCCGACACCCCGGATCCGCAGGGCGGAGTCATTCGCCGCCGCAAGGACAGCAAGGAGCCCAACGGCGTGTACGAAGAGACCGCCGCGATGCCCGTGCTGATGAAATTGCTGAGTCGCGTCGGGCCGGAGGGCGCCAAGCAGTTCGCCCGGGCCGGAGCCGAGCTTTGGGCACGTTATGGCTACACGACTGCCGACGAGGGACGTTCGATCCCGGCGACGGTGGCCCTCATGCGCCAGGTCGCGGACGAGGGTGGCTACAAGATCGACGTCGCAACGTACCCGGACGTGCTCGCGGATCGCGACTTCATCAAGCAGAACTTCAGCCCGACCTACAAGAACCGGTTCCGCGTCGCGGGCGCGAAGCTGACGACCGACGGCTCGCCGCAGGGCTTCACCGCGTGGCGCGACCGGCCCTACTACAGGCCAGTCGGCGATTACCCTCCCGGCTACTCGGGCTACGCTGCGGCGACGCCCGAGCAGGTCCTGGATGCGGTCAGCTGGGCCTATGCGAACGACATCCAGATCCTGACGCACGCCAACGGCGAGGCGGCGTCGGATCTGCTCATTTCGTCGCTGACGATCGCGGAGCTGAAAAGCGGGAAAGGCAAGGATCGGCGCCCGGTCCTGATGCACGGGCAGTTCCTGCGCGAGGATCAGGTGGACTCGTACAAGCGGCTCGGTGTGCTGCCCTCGCTCTTCCCGATGCACACGTTCTATTGGGGCGACTGGCACAACGAACATACGGTCGGACCCGTGCTGGGCCAGAACATCTCGCCGACCGGCTGGGTGCGCGCACGAGGCATGATCTTCACCTCGCATCACGACGCGCCGGTTGCGTTCCCTGACTCGATGCGCGTGCTGGACGCCACCGTCACCCGCGTCGCGCGCGGTTCCGGCAAGGTCATCGGGCCGAAGCAGCGCGTCGACGTGATGACCGCGCTGAAGGCGATGACGATCTGGCCGGCGTGGCAGCACTACGAAGAGGCATCCAAGGGGTCGATCGAAACCGGCAAGCTGGCGGACTTCGTGGTCCTGTCGCGCGATCCGACGAAGGGCGATCCCAACACGATTGACCAGATCAAGGTGACGGAGACGATCAAGGAAGGCGTGACCGTGTTCGCGTTGACGCCGCAGGAGCAGCGCCGCGCCGACCTGATGCACCGGCCCGACGGTCGCGGCGTGAACGCCTTCGCCCGGGTGCTCGCGTTCGCTTCGGCTCAACGCGAGTCCGGTGTGCAGATGTCGTTTGGCGCCGGACCGGCGGGGCCGCATGCCCACGATGCCGATTCGCACGACGCCACCTGCATGAGCTCGATCCTGATCGAACTCGCGTCCGCGATGGCGGGCGGCGGCACGCCGGCGAAGTAAGTCAGCGGCGCACCGGGTTTCGCTTTCGGCCGATGTTGGCCGGGATCCGATGCTAGAAAGTGACCGGACCGGGACGCGCGTGTGGCCGTCCCGCGCGATGAAGCGGATCGCGCCGCGGGCCGAACGCAGGATGGTTCTCGAGAAGGGAATCTGGAGAGACTGACGATGCGCCTCACGTTCGTTGGCAGCGGCGATGCCTTCGGCAGCGGCGGGCGGCTGAACACCTGCTTCCATGTCGTCGGCGACGAGGTGAACTTCCTGATCGACTGCGGCGCCTCGTCGCTCATCGGCTTGAAGGCGCGCCGGGTTCCACTGAACGGCATTCAGGCCATCTTCGTCACGCACTTCCACGCGGACCACTTCGGCGGAATACCCTTTTTCATTCTCGACGCGCAGTTCTTTTCCAGGCGTACGGAGCCACTGACCATCGTCGGTCCGCCCGGCCTGGTCACCTGGTACGAACGCGTGCTCGAAACCGCCTTTCCGGGTTCGTCCCGGACGACGCCGAAGTTCCCGCTTTCGCTGGTCGAGCTTCGTGCATCGGAGGCGAAAGAGGTCGCCGGCGTGCGGGTCAGATCGTTCCAGGCGAGGCACGGCAGCCCCGACGGACCTTTCTTTGCCTACCGGCTGGAGGCCGAGGGACGATCGATCGCGTATACGGGCGACACCGAGTGGACCGATGAGCTCATTGAAGCGGCCGCAGGGGTCGACCTGTTCGTTGCCGAGGCATACTTCTTCGACAAGCGGGTGAAGCTGCACCTGGACCTCGCCACGCTTGCCGAAAAACTCCCTCTCATTCGCCCGAGGCGGCTGGTCCTCACGCACATGAGCGACGACATGCTCGGACGGCTGGAATCGCTTCCGTTCGAAGCGGCCCACGACGGTCGGGTCATCGAAGTCTGAGTCCAATGTGTATCCGTCGGGAGGACGCGCTCCGCGCGCCCATGCCGGTACCCTATGGCCTGTTCGGGCACCGAACGGAAACGCTCGATCGACTCACACGGACAAAGCCAATGGAACACGACGCAATGGACGACTCACCTGCATTGCCGCCGCTGCCCGATCGCCTTTCGACCGACGAGCGGAGCCCTCATTACGTCGCGGCCGTGCTCGAACACGCCATCGGAATTCGCTTCAACGGCTACGAACGTTCGGATGTCGAGGAGTACTGCATCAGCGAGGGATGGGTGAAAGTTCCCGCCGGCAAGACGCTCGATCGCAAGGGCCATCCCCTGTTGCTCAAGCTGAAGGGCAAGGTCGAGGCCTACTACCGCTGAAGATGCTGCCCCGGCATCGGATGGGCCGGGTCCGGGTATCCGCTGACGTTCGCGAGCCGCGGCAGATTCACTCGGGATCGGCCGTTCAGACCTGAAGCATCGCTGCGCCGGGCCGCAATCGTTCCTTCGATCGCCGCCAGCCGTCAAGCCGCCCGGCCGCACCGGATTCCGGACCGAGGCCGCTGGTCGATGGACGCGACGCGTCGGCCTCCGCCGACTACCAGCGCAGCACGACGCGGCCGAGCATCGCACCGAGGAAGGTGGGCACCAGCATGCCCAGTACGTACCAGGTGCCGATGAACGGCGCGGCCATCTCCGGGCAGTGCAAGGTGTAGACGGTCGCCCCCAGCGCGCCCGCGAGCAGCCCCGCGGCCGCGCCCGCAAGGGTCAGCCGCGTCGGCGCGAGGCCACGCATCACCCATAGCGACAGCGCCAGCGCCGGAGCCGACAGCACGGTGATGTTCAGCGGGCATGTGTTCCACGTGCTGCCCATGACGAGTGGCGCCCGCTCGCCCGGTGCGGATGCCATCAGTACGACGACGGAAAGCAGCCAGATCGCCGCGAACGGAATCCCCAGCGTGGCGGCCGCACGTCGCGTCGGCGTGCCCGGTTTCCCCAGTCTCAGCGTGACCGCGAATGCTGCCGCGGCCACGGCCGCGACGAAGCCCAGCTTCACCCAGAACATCGGCCACTGGGAAGCCTGCGCCAGCTGCGGGTTGAGCCCGAGCAGCCCGAGCATCAGTGGCACGGCCAGCGCCATGCCGGCGAGGCTGCCGAGCAGCAGGCGCCGCGACGGGGCGCGCGGATCGACCGGTTCGGCGCCGGTCGCCAGGGCGGTGATCAGTTCGTCGGTCTTCATTGCGACTTGCGGATCAGCGCCGCCAGCACCTTGAGCCCGCGATGCACGCCGACCTTGACGGCGGATTCGGACAGGCCGGTGCGCTGCGCCGTTTCGGCGACGGACAGTCCTTCGATCTTCACGTACTCGATCGGCAGGCGTTGCTTGTCGGGCAGCTGCTGCAGCAGCACACCAAGGTCGCGACGCGCCTCGGCGGCGGCCGGCTCGGCGTCGGTCAGCAGCGCGGCGCCTTCCTCGTCGAGCG
>JAHEDN010000447.1 GCA_024641225.1 Burkholderiales bacterium
TCGGCCTGCTCGATGTTCTCCTCGCGCGCGATCGCCTCGGTCAGCAGCGCATTGCGGGCGCGCGTGCGCAGTTCCTCGACGGTCTCGGCGTCGAAGGCCTCGATCTCGAGCAGCTCCTGCATCGGCACGTAGGCGATCTCGTCGAGCGAGGAAAAGCCCTCGTCGATCAGGATGTCGGCGATCTCCTCGTCGACGTCGAGCTTGTCCATGAACACCGCCCGCACGTTCGACTTCTCGCTCTCGCGCTTCTCGGTCGACTCCTCGGCGGTCATGAGGTTGATCTGCCAGCCGGTCAGTTCCGACGCCAGGCGCACGTTCTGCCCGCCGCGGCCGATCGCGATGGCGAGGTTCTCCTCGTCGACCACCACGTCCATCGCGTGACGCTCTTCGTCGACCACGATCGAGCTGACGTTGGCCGGAGCCAGGGCGCCGATCACGAACTGCGCCGGATCCTCCGACCACAGTACGATGTCGACGCGCTCGCCGGACAGCTCGTTGGTCACCGCCTGCACACGCGAGCCGCGCATGCCGACGCAGGTGCCGATCGGGTCGATGCGGCGGTCGTTGGTCCACACGGCGATCTTGGCGCGCACCCCCGGGTCGCGTGCCGCCGACTTGATCTGCAGCAGCCCCTGCTCGATCTCCGGCACCTCGAGCTCGAACAGCTTCATCAGGAACTCGGGCGAGGTGCGCGACAGGATCACCGCCGGCCCGCGCTGCGTGCGGTCGATCGTGGCGACGAAGCCGCGCACGCGGTCGCCGATACGAAGGTTCTCCTTGCCGATCGTCTCGTTGCGCGGTAGGCGCGCCTCGATCTTGCCGATCTCGACGATGAAGTCGCCCTTGTCCATGCGCTTGATCGTGCCGTTGACGACCTCGTCGCCACGCGCCAGGAACTCGGTCAGCAGCTGCTCGCGCTCGGCGTCGCGGATCTTCTGCAGGATCACCTGCTTGGTGTCCTGCGCGAAGCGGCGGCCGAACTCCTGCTGCGGCAGCAGTTCCTCGATGAATTCGTCGACCTCGATGTCGGCGATCTGGTCGCGCGCGTCGGACAGGATGACCTGGTGCCCCGGCTCCTGCAGCCCGGCCTCGTCGGGAACGACCAGCCAGCGGCGGAAGGCCTCGTAGTCGCCGGTCTCACGGTCCACCGCGACCCGGATGTCGACATCCTCCTCTTCGAACAGCCGCTTGGTGGCCGCGGCCAGCGCGGACTCCAGCGCGCCGAACACGATCTCGCGCGGCACGTTCTTCTCGCGCGCAAGCGCATCGACCAGCAGAAGAATTTCACGGCTCATTCCGAGCGCTCCTTTGTGGGCGCGGCGGCTGCCCGCGCCTTCGATCCAAATTCCACCTGAGGCACCAAGCGGGCCTTTTCAACCTCGGCCAGCGCCAGTTCGAACACCGGCATCTCGGGCACCTTTGCCTTCTTCGACTTCGCACCACCGCGCGCCTTGCCGACCGCGGGTCCCGGCGCGGGCGGTGATTCACGCACGCGGATCCATTCGGCCCCGGGCTCGCCACCGGTGGCCAGCACGGTGCCGCGGATCTTTCGCCGCCCCTCGTGCGGCCCGTGCAGCTGCAGCGCCACCTCGGCGCCCATGAAGCGCTCAAAGTCAGCGGCGCCGCGAAGGGGGCGGTCCAGTACCGGAGAGGACACCTCGAGCCGGTCGTACTCCACGTGCTCGACAGCAAACAGGTGCGTGAGCTGCCGGCTGACGCGCTCGCAGTCTTCCAGTCCGATGCCGCCAGGCTGTGGCGTGTCGAGCGTGACGCGCAGCAGGCCGTGGCCAAACCGTTCGAGTTCGACCAGCTCGTAGCCGAGACCCGCGACCGTGCGCTCGACCAGTGCCACCAATTCGTTCGTCACCCTCACCACGACACACGCCACTCACCGCTGCGACGCACATGCCAGCAAACGCAGCACGGAAAAAAAAATGGGCATGAAGCCCATTTGTTGTTTTCAACAGGCTCGCGCGATCCGGATCGGATGTCTGCCTCACAGGGCAGACGCTACCGAAAGCGCCCGGTGCGCGGGCGGCAAAGAACCTGAATTCGTTCAGGCTGAAGCCGCAACCAGCGAATTATACGTGCTGCGGGGCCTGCCTCAAGCTCGCCCCGCCCCCCGGGCGAACGACGACCACGCGCGCCGGCCTGGCGCTCAGGTCCCGAAGCGGCGCGGCTTGCCGCGCGGATGCGCCCGGCCACCTTGCCCATGGCCCGGGCGGCC
>JAHEDN010000448.1:0-504 GCA_024641225.1 Burkholderiales bacterium
CACGATTGCCGCATCGGCGACCACTGCGTGATCGCTAATGCGGTGACGCTTGGTGGTCACGTCGAAATCGGCGACTGGGTGATCCTTGGCGGGCTCACCGGAATCCATCAGTTCGTTCGGGTCGGCAGTCATGCGATGGCCGGTGGCGGCACGGTTCTGCTGCAGGATCTTCCTCCGTTCGTGATCTGCAACGGCAACCCGGCCGGCGCGCACGGCTTGAACAGCGAGGGACTGAAGCGGCGCGGCTTCGCGCCGGAGGCGGTCGCCACGCTGCGGCGCGCTTACAAGGCGCTCTACAAGGAGGGCTTGACCGCAGCCCAGTCCTGCGAGCGTCTCGCACAAATGGCGGAGCAGGTTCCGGAGTCCGCCGGCGACCTGCGTACGCTCGCCGAATTCGTCCGCTCCTCGGAGCGTGGCATCGTACGCTGAGCCGACCGTGCTCATCGGTTTCGTCGCCGGCGAGGCCTCGGGCGACCTGCTTGCCGCGCCGGTGATCGGCGCGCT
>JAHEDN010000448.1:514-2200 GCA_024641225.1 Burkholderiales bacterium
GCTGCTGCCGGACGTAACGTGCGCGGGCATTGCCGGTGAATGCATGATCGACGCCGGCGCCACCGCCTGGTGGCATGTGCGCGAGCTTTCCGTGCGCGGTTATGCGGAGGTCATTGGCGAACTGCCGCGGCTGCTGCGGCTTCGCGGCGCGCTGCGTGCGCGCCTGCTGGCGGCGCACCCGGCGGTGGTGGTTGGCGTCGATTCACCCGACTTCAACCTGCGCCTCGAGATGCAGCTGCGCGCAGCTGGGGTGCCGACCGTGCACTACGTCAGTCCATCGATCTGGGCCTGGCGTCCGCAGCGGATCGAGAAGATCCGCCGCGCCGCCGATCGCGTGCTGCTGGTATTCCCGTTCGAGCAGAAGATCTACGACGACGCCGGCATCGCCGCGACCTATGTCGGCCATCCGCTGGCGTCGAGCATTCCGCAGCAGGCCGATGCCGCGTCGGCGCGGACACGACTTGGTCTGCCGGTCGAAGACCCGGTCGTCGCGCTGCTGCCCGGCAGTCGGCGGGCCGAGGTGGAGCACATCGGGCCGCCGTTCATCGAAGCCGCCGCGCTGATGGCAAGGCGCGAGCCTCGCCTGCGTTTCGTGCTGCCGGTGGCAGAGCCTCGGCTGCGACCGCTGCTCGCGCCGGCACTGAAGGCCGCCGGGGCGGCGGCTGATCGCATTTCGCTTTACGACGGCCGTTCGCACGACTGTCTCGAGGCGGCCGACGGCGTGCTGGTCGCCAGCGGCACGGCCACGCTGGAAACGGCACTGTTCGGCAAGCCAATGGTCATCGCCTACCGGATGCCCACGATTTCGTACTGGATCATGCGGCAGATGGGAACGCTGAGATTCGTCGGCCTGCCGAACATTCTGGCCGGCGAGGGGCTCGTGCCGGAACTGCTGCAACACGACGCCACGCCACAGCGCCTGGCCGACGCCTTGCTGGCGCTGCTCGACGACGCGCCGCGCTGCCAGCGCCTGCGCGACAGGTTTGCGTCGATGCACGCGACGCTGAAGCGCGACACGCCGCGCCTCGCTGCCGAGGCGATCGTCGCGACGATGAAGCAATGAGAAGGAGCCTGGCCACCGCGCCCTTGCACGGCGATCTGTTTGCCCATTGCTGGCAGGGGCGGCGTGTCTGCGGCGCCGACGAAGCAGGCCGGGGGCCTCTTGCCGGGCCGGTCATCGCCGCGGCCGTGATTCTCGATCCGGCGCGGCCGATCGAAGGGCTGCGCGACTCCAAACAGCTCTCGGCCGCGCGTCGCGAAGTGCTCGCGCAGCAGATCCGCGGCCGTTCGACAGCATGGGCAGTCGCGGCGGCCAGTGTGCACGAGATCGACCGCCTGAACATCCTGCAGGCGAGCCTGCTGGCGATGCGGCGCGCGATCGAGGCGCTCGAACCGGCGGCCGAGTTCGCGCTCATCGATGGTGACCGGCTGCCGCAGCTTGGCATTGAAGCGCGCGCCGTGATCGGCGGCGACGCGATCGAGCCGGCCATCTCGGCCGCGTCGATCCTTGCCAAGCATCACCGCGACCGGCTGATGACCGAACTCGACCTCGACTTCCCCGGCTACGGCTTCGCCGAGCATGCCGGCTATCCGACGCCGCGACACCTGGAGCGGCTGCGCGCACTCGGGCCGTGTCCGGCGCACCGGCGATCGTTCGCACCGGTGCGCGCGCTGCTTGGCGCCGTC
>JAHEDN010000114.1 GCA_024641225.1 Burkholderiales bacterium
CGCGCATATCTGGTTCCTGAAGAGCCTGCCCTCGCGGATGGGGATGGTGCTCGACATGACGCTGCGCGACATCGAGCGCGTGCTGTACTTCGAGGCCTACTGCGTGACCGACCCGGGCTTCACGCCGCTGAAGCGCGGTCAGCTGATGACCGAGGACGACTTCATCGCGAAGACCGAGGAATACGGCGACGAGTTCCGCGCGCTGATGGGCGCCGAGGCGATCCGCGAGCTGCTGCGTGCGATCGACGTCGACCGGGAGATCGAGACCCTGCGCAAGGACCTTGCAGCGACCGGCTCCGAGGCCAAGATCAAGAAGTTCGCCAAACGGCTAAAGACACTGGAAGGCTTCCAGCGCTCTGGCATCAAGCCCGAGTTCATGATCATGGAAGTGCTGCCGGTGCTCCCGCCGGAGCTGCGGCCGCTGGTTCCCCTCGACGGCGGCCGCTTCGCCACCTCCGACCTGAACGATCTTTACCGGCGCGTGATCAACCGCAACAACCGGCTGAAGCGGTTGCTCGAACTGAAGGCGCCCGAGATCATCGTGCGCAACGAAAAGCGGATGCTGCAGGAGGCGGTCGACTCCCTCCTCGACAACGGCCGTCGTGGCAAGGCGATGACCGGGGCCAACAAGCGGCCGCTGAAGTCGCTGGCCGACATGATCAAGGGCAAGGGCGGCCGCTTCCGTCAGAACCTGCTCGGCAAGCGCGTCGACTACTCGGGCCGCTCGGTGATCGTGGTGGGGCCCCAGCTGAAGCTACACCAGTGCGGGCTGCCGAAGCTGATGGCGCTCGAACTGTTCAAGCCGTTCATCTTCAACAAGCTCGAGTTGATGGGCATGGCCACCACCATCAAGGCGGCCAAGAAGATGGTTGATGCGCAGGAAGCCATCGTCTGGGACATTCTGGAGGAGGTGATCCGCCAGCACCCGGTGCTGCTCAACCGTGCGCCGACGCTGCATCGTCTGGGCATTCAGGCCTTCGAGCCGGTCCTGATCGAGGGCAAGGCGATCCAGCTGCACCCGCTGGTGTGCGCCGCATTCAACGCCGACTTCGACGGCGACCAGATGGCGGTGCACGTGCCGCTCTCGCTGGAGGCCCAGCTGGAGGCGCGGTCGCTGATGCTGGCTTCCAACAACATCCTGTTCCCGAGCAACGGCGATCCATCGATCGTGCCGAGCCAGGACGTGGTGCTGGGCCTGTACTTCGCCACCCGCGAAAAGATCAATGGCAAGAACGAAGGCGCCTTCTTCGCCGACGTCGCCGAGGTGCGGCGCGCCTACGACAACAAGGAAGTCGAGCTTCAGACGCGGATCACCGTTCGCATCCGAGAGTTTGATGTCGACCGCGACAGCGGCGAACGCAGCGAGCGGCTGACCCGCTACGAAACCACGGTCGGCCGCGCGCTGCTGTCGGAGATACTGCCCGCCGGCCTGCCCTTCTCGGTGCTGAACCGGCCGCTGAAGAAGAAGGAGATCTCACGTCTGATCAATACCGCTTTCCGCCGATGCGGTCTGCGCGAAACAGTGATCTTCGCCGACAAGCTGCTGCAGTCCGGTTTTACGCTGGCCACGCGCGCCGGCCTGTCGATCGCCATCGACGACATGCTGATCCCGCAGCAGAAGGCCGAAATCATCCGCAGCGCGGAACGCGAGGTAAAGGAGATCGAGGCTCAGTACACGTCGGGCCTGGTTACGCAGGGCGAGCGCTACAACAAGGTCGTCGACATCTGGGGCCGCGCTGGCGACCAGGTCGGCAAGGTGATGATGGAGCAACTGGCGACCGAGGAAACCCAGGACCGCCACGGCCAGGGCACTCGCCAGGAGTCGTTCAATTCGATCTTCATGATGGCCGACTCCGGCGCCCGCGGTTCGGTGGCGCAGATCCGCCAGCTGGCCGGCATGCGCGGCCTGATGGCAAAGCCGGACGGCTCGATCATCGAGACGCCGATCACGGCCAACTTTCGCGAGGGCCTGAACGTCCTGCAGTACTTCATTTCGACGCACGGCGCCCGCAAGGGCCTCGCCGACACTGCGCTGAAGACGGCCAACTCCGGCTACCTGACGCGCCGGCTGGTCGACGTGACCCAGGACCTGGTGGTGACGGAGGAAGACTGCGGCACCGTCAACGGCGTGGCGATGCGGGCCTTGGTCGAGGGCGGGGAGGTGATCGAGGCCCTGCGCGACCGAATCCTAGGCAGGGTGGCAGCGCAGGACGTTATCGACCCCGACACGCAGGACGCGCTGTACGCGTCCGGAACCCTTTTCGACGAGGACGCGGTTGAGCGGATCGAGCAGCTCGGCATCGATGAGGTCAAGGTGCGGACGCCGCTAACCTGCGACACGCGCTACGGCATCTGCGCCAAGTGCTACGGGCGTGACCTGGGCCGCGGCTCGCTGGTCAATGCCGGCGAGGCGGTCGGCGTGATCGCGGCGCAGTCGATCGGCGAGCCTGGCACGCAGCTGACGATGCGCACCTTCCATATCGGCGGCGCGGCGTCGAGGGCTGCAGTCGCCTCCGGGGTGGAGGCAAAGAGCATCGGCACGGTCCGCTTCAGCGCTCAGATGCGGTATGTCACCAACGCCAAGGGGGAGCAGGTCGTGATCTCCCGCTCCGGCGAGGCGATCGTCACCGACGAGGCGGGCCGTGAGCGCGAGCGGCACAAGGTACCGTACGGTGCCACGTTGCTGGCCAGCGACGGCAAGTCCGTCAAGCCTGGCACTGCCCTGGCGAGCTGGGACCCGCTGACCCGCCCGATCATCACCGAGTACGCCGGCACGGTGAAGTTCGAGAACGTCGAGGAAGGCGTGACGGTCGCCAAGCAGATCGACGAGGTGACCGGCCTGTCAACGCTTGTCGTCATCGATGCCAAGCGCCGGGGTGCGGCGTCCAAGGGGCTGCGCCCACAGGTCAAGCTGATTAACGAGGCCGGCGAGGAAGTGAGGATTCCCGGCACGGACCATGCTGTGACCATCAGTTTCCCCGTTGGCGCGTTGATCGTCGTGCGCGATGGCCAGCACGTGGCAGTCGGCGAGGTTCTGGCGCGGATTCCGCAGGAATCGCAGAAGACGCGAGACATCACCGGAGGTCTGCCGCGCGTCGCGGAGTTGTTCGAGGCGCGCTCGCCCAAGGATGCCGGAACGCTTGCCGAGGTCACCGGCACCGTGTCGTTCGGCAAGGACACGAAGGGCAAGCAGCGGTTGATCATCGCGGATCTCGACGGCAAGGAGAGCGAGTTCCTGATCCCGAAAGACAAGCATGTGCTGGTGCACGACGGTCAGGTCGTCAACAAGGGCGAGTCGATCGTCGACGGTCCGGCCGATCCGCACGACATCCTGCGGCTGATCGGCATCGAGGCGCTCGCGCGTTACATCGTCGACGAAGTGCAGGACGTGTATCGACTCCAGGGCGTGAAGATCAACGACAAACACATCGAGGTGATCGTCCGCCAGATGCTGCGCCGTGTGCAGATCGTCGATGCCGGGGATGCGCCGTTCATCCCGGGCGAGCAGGTGGAACGCTCGGAACTGCTCGACGAGAACGACAAGGCGATCGCCCGCGGTGGCCGGCCTGCCCTTTACGAGAACATCCTGCTCGGCATCACCAAGGCATCGCTGTCGACCGATTCCTTCATCTCCGCGGCCTCGTTCCAGGAGACCACCCGTGTGCTGACGGAAGCCGCGATCATGGGTAAGCGGGACGAACTTCGCGGGTTGAAGGAGAACGTCATCGTCGGTCGGTTGATCCCGGCGGGCACGGGCCTCGCGTATCACCGTGCGCGCAAGGCGAAAGAGGAGTTCGAGGCTGCCGAACGCGAGGCGCTGGCGGCGCTGGAGGCAAGCGGCCGGGCGGCCGAGGAGGCGCTCGAGGGGCCGGCCGATACTGACGCGGGCGCTGCCGACGAGTCATCCGGCGCGCAGTGACAGGAGCGCAGCAACGGCGGACAGGGCTGGCTGGGTTCGTTGCAGTCGTCTTGCCGTTGTGGCTGCTGGTCTGCTAGCGGCGTGACGAGTTCGACTTGACACTCTAGAAGAATTCGTCGGAGAATCTCCGGCTCTGCGAATCCGGCTTTTGGGGTTCGACGCTCTTTGCTCTCGGCGGCGCTTCGCCGCCGGGTGTTCCGGTGGGGCGTCGGAATTTATGGGCCGGCTCCGCGATCTGCGTCACGGCCTCTGCGGGCCGGGCGAATAGACAGTTCAGACGAACACGGAACAAGGCGAATCCTGTTATGCCGACCATCAACCAGCTGGTGCGCAAGCCCAGGGTCATCGAGGGCATCAAGAGCAAGAGCCCGGCGCTCAAGAACAGCCCGCAGAAGCGCGGTGTCTGCACTCGCGTTTACACGACCACGCCCAAGAAGCCAAACTCGGCGCTTCGAAAGGTGGCGAAGGTGCGCCTGACCAACGGCTTCGAGGTGATCTCCTACATTGGCGGCGAGGGCCACAATCTGCAGGAGCACTCCGTAGTGCTCATCCGCGGTGGTCGCGTGAAGGATCTGCCGGGGGTTCGCTACCACATCGTCCGTGGATCCCTCGATACTCAGGGCGTCAAGGATCGCAAGCAGGCGCGTTCGAAGTACGGCGCCAAGCGTCCCAAAGCGGGCTGACCGCCCCTTTTTCGGCGCCCATCGGCAAGAACGTGGGCGGCCGAGTAAGTCGCAGCCCGTATCCATGGGGCTGCACCGTGCGGCGAGAAGCCGCCTCAGACTGAAGAGAGATATCCAAGATGCCACGTCGCCGTGAAGTCCCGAAGCGCGAGATCCTGCCGGACCCCAAGTTCAGCAGCTCCGAGCTGACGAAGTTCGTCAACGTAATCATGCTCGATGGCAAGAAGGCCGTTGCCGAGCGGATCGTCTATGGCGCGCTCGACCAAATCAGCAAGAAGAGCGGCAAGGATCCGCTCGAGGTGTTTACGTTGGCGATCAACAACGTCAAGCCCATGGTCGAGGTGAAGAGTCGCCGGGTTGGCGGTGCCAACTACCAGGTTCCGGTGGAGGTCCGCCCGGTGCGGCGGCTGGCGCTGGCGATGCGCTGGCTGCGGGAGGCGGCCAAGAAGCGTGGCGAGAAGTCTATGCCGCTTCGCCTCGCCGGCGAGCTCGCCGAGGCGGCCGAAGGCCGCGGCGGGGCGATGAAGAAACGAGAGGAAGTGCATCGGATGGCCGAGGCGAACAAGGCGTTCGCGCACTTCAGGTTCTAGGCGCCCTAACGGCCACGGCGAGCGCTGCTCGCTGCGTATTTCAAGCTTCAGGAAGGCTTTATGCCACGCAAGACTCCTATTGAGCGCTACCGGAACATCGGCATTTCCGCGCACATCGATGCCGGCAAGACGACGACGACCGAGCGTGTCCTGTTTTACACAGGGGTCAACCACAAGATCGGCGAAGTGCATGACGGCGCCGCGACGATGGACTGGATGGAGCAGGAGCAGGAGCGCGGCATCACGATCACCTCGGCGGCGACGACCACGTTCTGGCGCGGCATGGACCTGTCGTTTCCTGAGCATCGGATCAACATCATCGACACGCCGGGGCACGTCGACTTCACCATCGAGGTCGAGCGCAGCATGCGCGTGCTCGATGGCGCCTGCATGGTCTACTGCGCGGTCGGCGGCGTGCAACCGCAGTCGGAGACTGTCTGGCGGCAGGCCAACAAGTACGGTGTGCCGCGATTGGCATTCGTCAACAAGATGGACCGCACCGGGGCCAATTTCTTCAAGGTCTACGAGCAGATGCGGTCGCGGCTGAAGGCCAACCCGATCCCGATTCAGGTTCCGATCGGCGCCGAGGAGCACTTCAAAGGCGTGGTCGACCTGGTCAAGATGAAGGCAGTTCTTTGGGACGAGGCCAGCCAGGGCATGAAATTCGAGTACGCCGACGTTCCGGCTGAACTCTTCGATACGTGCAAGGAATGGCGCGAGAAGCTGGTCGAGGCGGCCGCCGAAGCGAACGAGGAACTGATGAACAAGTACCTCGAGTCAGGCGAACTGACCGAGGAAGAAATCAAGTCCGCGATCCGGACCCGCACGATCGCGCAGGAGATCACGCCGATGCTGTGCGGCTCGGCGTTCAAGAACAAGGGCGTGCAGGCGATGCTCGACGCCGTGGTCGAGTACCTGCCGTCGCCGATCGACATTCCCCCTGTGGCGGGGATCGATGATGCGGAGCGGCCGGTTGAAAGGCGCCCGGACGACGGCGAGCGTTTCTCGGCGCTGGCCTTCAAGATCATGACCGACCCTTACGTCGGCCAATTGACGTTCCTGCGCGTCTACAGCGGTGTGCTGGCCAGTGGCGACACTATCATCAACGCGGTCAAGGGCAAGAAGGAGCGTATCGGCCGGCTCCTGCAGATGCACGCCAACGAACGCGCGGAGATCAAGGAAGTGCGCGCCGGTGACATTGCCGCTGCGGTCGGACTGAAAGATGTCACCACTGGCGATACGCTGTGTGATCCCGAGAAGATCATCACGCTGGAGAGGATGGAATTCCCGGAGCCGGTCATCTCGCAAGCCGTCGAACCGAAGACCAAGGCCGACCAGGAGAAGATGGGCATCGCCCTTAACCGGCTTGCCCAGGAAGATCCGTCCTTTCGCGTCCGTACGGATGAGGAGTCGGGCCAGACCATCATTTCGGGCATGGGCGAACTGCATCTGGAGATTCTGGTCGACCGGATGAAGCGCGAGTTCAACGTCGAGGCGACCGTCGGCAAGCCGCAGGTTGCCTATCGCGAGACGATCCGCAAGGTCGTCGAGAACGCCGAAGGCAAGTTCATCAAACAGTCAGGTGGCCGTGGCCAGTACGGCCACGTCGTGCTCAAGCTCGAGCCGCAGACGTCAGGCAGCGGCTTCGAATTCGTCGACGCGATCAAGGGCGGCGTTGTCCCCCGCGAGTACATCCCGGCTGTCAACAAAGGAGTCGAGGAGACGTTGAAGGCGGGCGTGCTCGCTGGTTATCCGGTGGTCGATGTCAAGGTAACGCTGCATTTTGGCTCCTACCACGAGGTCGACTCGAACGAAAACGCCTTCAAGATGGCCGCGTCGATCGGCTTCAAGGACGGAATGCGTGCGGCGAGCCCGGCGCTGCTCGAGCCGATCATGGCGGTCGAGGTCGAAACCCCCGAGGAGAAGATGGGCGACGTTATGGGTGATCTGTCATCCCGCCGCGGCGTCATCCAGGGCATGGACGATATCGCCGGCGGCGGCGGCAAGGCGATCAAGGCCGAGGTCCCTCTCGCGGAGATGTTCGGTTACTCGACGACGCTCCGGTCTCTGACCCAGGGCCGCGCGACGTACACGATGGAGTTCAAGCATTACGCCGAGGCGCCGAAGAACGTCGCCGAGGCGGTGATCTCGGCGAAGACGAAGTAGCCGGCGGACGAATCAGCAACCGTTCTTTAGCAAGAGGACATCATGGCAAAGGGCAAGTTTCAGCGGACGAAGCCGCATGTGAATGTGGGGACGATTGGTCATGTGGATCATGGCAAGACGACGCTGACGGCGGCGATCACGCTCGTGCTGAGCAAGAAGTATG
>JAHEDN010000115.1 GCA_024641225.1 Burkholderiales bacterium
ATCATGATGGTCGCGCTGATCGTCCCCTTCGCGCTGCAGTGGCTCGGCGTGCACGGCGTCGATCCCTATGCGCCGGTAAGCGTGGACTTCAGTCCGGCCGGCCTGCTGCTTCTCGCGGCCGTGGCAGCAGCCGGCGCCGTCGTGCTGGCGCGCCTGGGCGTGCCGAATCAGTGGATGCTCGGGCCGCTGCTGATCACCGCGGCGATCACGGCGCAGGGCATCACGCTGTCTGCGTTGCCGCTGGCGGTCAGCAACGTCGGCCAGCTTCTGATCGGCATCGCGCTTGGGACGCGCTTTGCGCCGGAGTTCTTTAGGGCCGCGCCCCGCTACATGGCGGCGGTGGCATTCGTCACGCTCGTCTATCTTGCCCTGTCCGCGCTGTTCGGCTGGTGGTTGGCGGGCATGGCGACGCTCGCGGTGCCCACCGCGGTCGTCGCCACTACGCCTGGTGGCATCGGCGAAATGGCGATCACCGCCAAGGTGCTTCAGCTCGGCGCGCCGGTCGTCTCGGCGTTCCACTCGATTCGCATGGCGACCGTCGTGCTGACCGTCGGGTTCGTGTTCCGGCTGGTGCGCAGGCTGAGCGACGAAAAGGGGAGGCGGTGAGGCTGTTGATCCTGGGCGGAACGCGCTTCCTCGGCCGCCATCTGGTCGAGGCCGCGCAGGCACGCGGCCACGAAGCGACGCTGTTCAACCGCGGCCGAACTGCGCCCGGCCTTTTTCCGGGGGTCGAGCAGTTGCATGGAGATCGGGAGGGCGACCTTGCGCCGCTCGAGGGGCGGTCCTGGGATGCTGTCGTCGACACCTGCGGCTACCTGCCGAGGATCGTTCGGCGTTCGGCGCAGCTGCTGCAGCACTCGGTTGGGCGCTATCTGTTCGTGTCCAGCATCAGCGTCTACGCCGACTCCGCGGTTGCCGGGCAGGACGAGCAGGCGGTGCGGGCGCGGCTCCCGGCGCCGGACTGCGAGGACATCCCGAACTACTACGGCGCGCTGAAGGCGGCGTGCGAGGACGAGGTGCGGCAGCAGTTCGGCAAGCGGGCGACCCTGCTTCGTCCGGGACTCATCGTCGGGCCGTTCGATCCGAGCGGGCGCTTCACGTACTGGGTGCAGCGCGTCGCGCGCGGAGGGACCGTGCTGGCGCCGGCAGCGCCCGACTACCCGGTGCAGTTCATCGACGTGCGTGATCTCGCCGCATGGGCGCTCGATCTGATCGAAAGCGGCCGTTCCGGCGCGCTCAACGCGAGCGGGCCGGCGGCTTCGCTCACATTCGCCGGGTTCCTCGACGAATGCCGCCGCGCGCTTGGCTCGCAGGCCGAGTTCGTGTGGCCGGCTGCGTCGTTCCTGGAGCGAAACGACGTCAAGCCATGGACCGAACTCCCGCTATATGCCGGCGACGACGGACGCGGGCTGTGCCAAGTTGACCTGACGCGGGCACTTTCGGCCGGTCTGTGGTTGCGGCCGTTCGGAGAAACCTGCGCCGACACCGCGAGTTGGGGTACAGGCGTGTCACTGCCCGCGGGTATCGGGCTCGCGCCCGACAGAGAGGCCGAGCTCCTGCGGGCATGGTGCAAGCAGTCCGCGGCGCGGCTGCTGCAGCGCGGCGGTTTTCGGGGGTAGCTTTCTTGCGCGTCTTGGGGTAGCTTCATCGCCGCAGTCGATTATTGCGTCGCCCTGTCCGGTCCCTACTGCCCTACCTGCACGTTGTCCTCGCAGTTCCTGTCGCAGTCATCCCCTAGCGAGTTCGCATCAATCGCCCTGCGCGCCGCGGGCGCATCCCGCGCTTAGATCCAAGGTGAGTCAGTTATGCCGACAGGCACTGTGAAGTGGTTCAATGAAACTAAGGGCTTCGGCTTCATCAAGCCGGACGACGGCGGTGCCGATCTGTTCGCGCACTACAGCGGCATCAAGTCAAAGGGCTTTCGCACGCTGAAAGAAAACCAGCGCGTCGAGTACCAGGTGCAGCAGGGACAGAAGGGCCCACAGGCGGTCGAAATCGTGCCTCTAGGCTGATCGTCCGGCGCCCTCTCAGTGCTTCCAGCGGGGCCGGCTCATCGAGCCGGCCTTTTTCATTTGTGCGCCCGGCAGGGCGCATCTACTTGGAGGTGGAAGTCCTCTACACACCCGGCAAGGGGAAGTGTTAGCCGAAGGCAAGGGTTTCGCGGGCGACTGCGGGTCTGGAGGAAGCTGGAGGCAAAGCGCTGGTTCGACGAACAGGAAGCGGATATGAGGCGACGCGCCCGGGTGAGCAGGCAAATGTATGTGAAGCCCGGTACTTGCACGGAAGGGTGCGGCGTAGATCCGACGGACATAAGCGTGAAGGTGGGTGCGCAATACCCGGGGAGATCTGGCGGGGTGCCACGAGCTACCGGTGTCGAGAGGCACCGGGAAGCGCCGCCAGAAGTCAGCAGAGGGCGTAGTAGGCGACGCCGAAGGCCCGAACGTGGACACCGAGAGTAGGGCAGACGAATCTCGATGCGCGAGCGGAAGGCAGCAATCCCGACCATGGGAACCTGGCAAGCAGGAGCCGGACGGAATCCGGCGAGGGCGGCCCCGGGTGTCGAGGCGCGCACGGCGGCGGCTGAGGAAACGAAATCGGAGCAAGGCCTGCTCATGGAGCGGGTGGTGGGACGCAGCAACATGCAGCAGGCGCTCGGGCGCGTCGTGCGGAACCGCGGCTCGGCAGGGGTTGATGGACTGACGGTGGCGGAACTGGACGACTGGCTGAAGGCGCATTGGCTGCGAGTGAAGGAAGCGTTGCTGGCGGGCGAGTACATGCCGCAGCCGGTGCGCCGGGTGGACATACCGAAGCCGCAAGGCGGCGGGGTGCGGACGCTCGGGGTGCCGACGGTGGTGGACCGCCTGATTCAGCAGGCGCTGCATCAGGTGCTGCAGCCGATCTTCGAGCCGACGTTCTCGGACTCGAGCTATGGGTTCCGGCCGGGACGCAATGCGGGGCAGGCCGTGCAAGCGGCGGCCGGGTACGTGCGCGACGGCCGGAGATGGGTGGTCGATCTGGATCTGGAGAAGTTCTTCGACCGGGTCAACCACGACATTCTCATGGCGCGGGTCGCACGGCGGGTCAAGGATCGGCGGGTGCTGAAGCTGATCCGACGGTTTCTGGAAGCGGGGCTGATGACGGACGGGCTGACGCAGCCAAGGACGGAGGGCACGCCGCAGGGCGGGCCGCTGTCGCCGCTGCTGTCGAACGTCTTGTTGACGGACCTGGACCGGGAACTGGAGGCACGTGGCTTGGCGTTTTGCCGTTACGCGGACGACTGCAACATCTACGTCCGAAGCGAGGCGGCGGGACAGCGGGTCATGGCGAGCGTCAGGACGTTCCTCGAGGACGTCTTGAAACTGCGCGTGAACGCGGCCAAGAGTGCGGTGGAGCGACCGTGGAAGCGCAAGTTCCTCGGCTACAGCGTCACGGCGCAGCCGGACACGCGACTGCGGATTGCTGCACCGAGCGTGGCGCGGTTGAAGGATCGGGTCCGGGAGCGGCTGCGCATAGGGCGCGGACGGTCACTGCGCCACACGATCGAGGATCTGAACCCGCTGCTGCGGGGATGGATCGGCTACTTCCGGCACGCGCCGGGCGTGCGGATCCTGGAAGATCTCGATCAATGGGTGCGGCGGCGGTTGCGCTGTGTGCTGTGGCGGCAATGGAAACGGTCCGCGACGCGCCGTCGCCGCCTGATCATGCTCGGCCTCGATGCCGAGCGGGCGTGGAAGTCATCGGCCAACGGGCGGGGCCCCTGGTGGAATGCCGGTGCCCCGCACATGACCCAGACGGCCTCCCCGTCCTTCTTCGCTCACTTGGGGCTGGTCTCGCTGCTGGCGACACGGCGGCGTCTCCAGGGTGTTCCATGAACCGCCGTATGCGGAACCGCACGTACGGTGGTGTGAGAGGGCCGGGAGGGTAACCTCCCGCCCTACTCGATCGAGAGCTGCTTGCGGGCACAGGCGGGTCGCGGGCGCCTTCCGGCAACGAGGCCAACCGCTGATCCGCATCAAACGCCGCTCCATGGATCCCAGGGCGGGTCGCGATGGGTGGGGCGGTAAACTGGCCCAGGGCAGGTGGCGGGCGACAGGCCCGCGCCAGTAACCACTTCATCACGCCGGTCGCGCGGCGACGGGCCGGCGAGGAGACACGACAGATGAGCGCAGTCCCGACAGGCATCAGCCTGAACGTTCCCTCCTACGTCAAACACCGCAAGCTGGTCGAATGGGTCGAGACGATTGCCCGGTTGACCGGGCCCGACCGCGTCGTCTGGTGCGACGGCTCAGCGCAGGAGTCCGACCAGCTTTGCGACGAGATGGTTCGGGCCGGCACGCTGCGGCGTCTGAACCCGGCAAAACGGCCGAATTCATACTTGGCCTGTTCCGATCCCTCGGACGTGGCCCGCGTCGAGGACCGGACCTTCATCTGCACCGACACGGCGCAGGAGGCCGGCCCGACCAACAATTGGATGGCCCCCGCCGAGATGCGCTCGACGCTGAACGGGCTGTTCGCCGGCTGCATGCGTGGCCGCACCATGTACGTCGTGCCGTTTTCGATGGGACCGCTCGGCTCGCACATTTCGCAGCTCGGCGTCGAGGTCACCGACAGCCCCTACGTCGTGGTCAACATGCGGCTGATGACGCGGATGGGCAGGGTCGTTTTCGATGTGCTCGGGGAGGCCGGCGAGTTCGTGCCCTGCGTCCATTCGGTCGGCAAACCGCTGGCCAAGGGCGACAAGGATGTCGCCTGGCCGTGCAACGACACGAAGTACATCGTGCACTTCCCGAGGACCCGCGAGATCTGGAGCTTCGGCTCGGGTTATGGCGGGAACGCCCTGCTCGGCAAGAAGTGCCTGGCGTTGCGTATCGCCTCGTACATGGGTCGCGACCAGGGCTGGCTCGCGGAGCACATGCTCATCCTCGCCGTCACCTCGCCGGCGGGCAAGAAGTATCACGTCGCCGCCGCGTTCCCTTCGGCGTGCGGGAAGACCAATTTCGCCATGCTGATTCCGCCGCCGGCGTTCGAGGGCTGGCGGATCACCACGATCGGCGAGGACATCGCCTGGATCAAGCCGCACGAGGATGGCCGCCTTTATGCGATCAACCCCGAGTACGGCTGCTTCGGCGTTGCGCCCGGCACCAGTGAGAAGAGCAATCGCAACGCGATGGCGATGCTGCACGAGAACGTCATCTTCACCAACGTCGCCCTGACCGACGACGGCGACGTGTGGTGGGAGGGCATGGGACCGGCGCCGGCACACCTCGTCGACTGGCAGGGCAAGGACTGGACGCCGGATTGCGGTCGCAAGGCCGCGCACCCGAATGCGCGCTTCACCGTGGCCGCGATGCAGTGCCCGTCGATCGATGTCGACTGGGAAGACCCGAACGGCGTGCCGATCGACGCGCTCGTATTCGGCGGTCGGCGCTCGGACACCGTGCCGCTGGTGACCGAGGCGCGCAGCTGGACCGAAGGCGTCTACATGGCGGCGACGATGGGCTCGGAAACGACTGCCGCGGCGGCCGGGGCACAGGGCGTACTGCGGCGCGACCCGTTCGCGATGCTTCCGTTTTGCGGCTACAACATGGCCGAGCACTTTGCACACTGGCTGCAACTGGGCGAGAAGCTCGCCGCGTCGGGGGCGCGCCTGCCGAAGCTGTTCTGCGTCAACTGGTTCCGCACCGACGAAAGCGGCCGATTCGTCTGGCCGGGATTCGCGGAGAACATGCGCGTGCTGCAGTGGGTGGTCGAGCGGATCGAGGGCCGCGGCGCCGGCGCCGAGCATCTGCTCGGCGTATCTCCGCGCTACGAAGACCTGAACTGGACCGGGCTGGATTTCTCCCGCGCTAACTACGAGCGCATCAGCGCGATCGACGCCGCTCACTGGCGGCGCGAATTGTCTTTGCACGCCGAGCTGTTCGAGAAGCTCCGTGACGGACTCCCGCCGGCACTGCAGGCGGTGCGGCGCAAGCTGGAGCAGTCGCTACCCGCCTGAGGGCTGCCGGGGGCTCCGGCGGCCACGGTTCGGCGGCGACCGGCGAAGCGCCGCCGTTTTCTTGCCCGTAGAGAGCTGCGGGTACAGGAGGCTTGATGGCGCTGATCTACTACATCACCCAGGTGCAGTTCGACTTCGGCGCGGTTGCGATGGCCGGCGCCGAGTGTGCGCGTGCAGGCATCAGCCGTCCGCTGATCTGCACCGATCGCGGTGTTGTCGCAGCAGGACTGCTGCAACGACTGACGGCGTCGCTGGGGGGACTGCCCGCGGCCGTGTATGACGGCACGCCGTCGAACCCCACGGAAGCGGCAGTACGTGAAGCGGTGGCCGCGTATCGCGAGCATCGCGCCGACGGACTCGTCGCCCTGGGCGGAGGCTCCCCAATTGATCTTGCCAAGGCCGTCGCCATCGCCGCCACGCACGACGGGCCGCTGACGCACTACGCGACGATCGAGGGCGGCAGCCCCCGCATCGGCAGCGGCGTGGCGCCACTGATCGCGATCCCGACGACGGCGGGTACCGGCAGCGAGGTGGCGCGCGGGGCGATCATCATCGTCGACGATGGCCGCAAGCTGGGTTTTCATTCGTGGCATCTGGTGCCCAAGGTCGCGATCTGCGACCCGGAACTGACGCTTGGGATGCCACCGGGGCTTACGGCGGCTACGGGAATGGATGCGATGGCACACTGCATCGAGACCTACCTGTCGCGGGCGGTCAACCCGCCGGCCGACGCGATCGCACTCGACGGACTTAGTCGGGCGCAGGGTTTCGTCGAGAGGGCGGTTCGAGACGGAGGCGACCGCGAGGCGCGCTGGCAGATGATGAGCGCCTCGATGCAGGGCGCTATGGCCTTTCAGAAGGGCCTCGGTGCCGTGCACTCGCTGTCACACGCGCTCGGCGGCCTGCCGGTGCGGCCGCACCATGGCACGTTGAACGCGCTGCTGCTGCCCGAGGTCGTGAAGTTCAACGAAACCGCGGTGCCTGAGAAGGTGCGGCGGATCGCGGAGATTTTCGGCGCCTCCGATGGCGCCGGACTCGCCGACGCGCTAAGCGACCTGAATCGGCGCATCGGCTTGCCCTCGGGGTTGAGCGCAATCGGCGTCAAGCGCGACGCGTTCGATGGCGTGATCGCCAACGCGCTCAAGGATCACTGCCACGCGACCAATCCGCGGACGGCGAGCGCAGAGGACTACCTGCGCATGCTGGAAGCAAGCTTCTGAGGCGACAGCCCGGCGGAATTCTTACCGACGGGCAGGCGGATCTTGACCCCGGTCGACAAGGCTCTTGTCGCACCGTGCCGTCTGGCAGAAACTGGCACGCCGATCCTCCATGACACCACAGCGCGCCCGGCGCGGCGCTTTGCGGTTCGGTGCAGTTGCGAAGTGAGTAAGCGCTGACAAAGGCGCACTGAAGCAGATCCGATGGCCAGAGAAACTCGACAAAAGCACACGGAAACCGCGCATATAAAAGGTTCCGGTGAAAGTCAGCACTCACATGTTGAATATGGGTCGACGCACGT
>JAHEDN010000116.1 GCA_024641225.1 Burkholderiales bacterium
GCGGAAAAACCGACCGCGAGCAGCACCGCCTGCGAGGTCACGTCCACGCGCCATCCGGCGAATTCGGCGATCGCCGTCGACGCGCCGATGCCGAGCACGACACCGATCAGTCCGCCGATCATCGACAACGTGATCGCCTCGACCAGAAACTGCTTGAGGATGTCGCGTGCGCGCGCACCGACCGCCATTCTCAGGCCGATCTCCCGCGTGCGCTCGGTGACGCTCACCAGCATGATGTTCATGATGCCGATGCCACCGACCAGCAGGCTTACCGAGGCCACGGCGCCGAGCAGCAGCGTCATCACCCGGCTGGCCGCCTCTTGCGCCTGCAGCAGCTCGGTCAGGTTGCGGATCGTGAATGGATCGTCGGCACCCGGCGCCACGCGCTGCCTCTGCCGCAGCAGGTCCCGCATCCGCTCTTCGACGAGCTTCATGTCGACGCCATCGGCGACCTTCACCGAGATCGAGTTGACGCGCCGCAACCGTCCTTGCGCCTGGCCGAGCACGCGCGCCCGTGCAGTGGAGATCGGCATCAGGACGATGTCGTCCTGATCCTGGCCGAGCGCGTTCTGCCCCTTGCGCTCGAGCACCCCGATGATCGTCAGCGGAACCTTGCGGACACGGACCACCTGATCGACCGGGTCGGCGTCGCCGAACAGCTGCTGCGCGGTCGTGAGCCCGATCAGCGCCACCTTACCGGCGCCGGAGATCTCGGCGTCCTCGAACGCGCGGCCGGAGCCGATGGGCCAGTCGCGGGCGACCAGATAGTCGTTGGTCGTGCCGTAGAACTGCGTCGACCAGTTAGCACCGCCGGCGACCACCTGGCCCGTGCCGCGCACGGCCGGCGCAGCGACCACGACTCCCTCGACCTCGAGCGCAATGGCGCGTGCGTCCTCCTCGGTGAGCGTCTGCGCCGCGCCCCAGCCCAACCGTACTCCGCTGGCGGTGGTCGAGCCCGGCAGCACCAGGATCAGGTTCGAACCGAGGTTGCGGAGCTGCTCGCGCACGCGTTCCTGTGCGCCGGCGCCGATCGAGATCATCGCGATCACCGCCGCCACGCCGATGATCATGCCCAGCATCGTCAGCAGCGTGCGCAACTTGTTCACGCGCAGCGCGTTCAGCGCAACGCGGAGGACCATAAAGGCATTCATGAAAGGCTAGCCACGGATGACACGGATTTCACGGATCTGATCGTGTCGATCGCCGGACCGGCACTTCGAACGATACCGGGCGTTCATCCTTTGAGAATCACTCCGTGTACTCCGTGTCCGTCCGTGGCAGGAAGTCGCTTCACGCCGCCTCGCGCGGTGCATCGTCACGCGCCAGATCTGCGGCCGCATCGAGCGGCTCCTGCGTTTCGTCGCTCAGCACGCGGCCGTCCCGGAAGCCGATCAGCCGGCTGGCGTAGGCGGCAATATCGTGCTCGTGCGTGACCACCACGATTGTGATGCCACCGCGGTTCAGCTGCTGCAGCAGCGCCATGATCTCCAGCGACGTGCGCGAGTCGAGCGCGCCGGTCGGCTCGTCCGCGAGGATCAGGGCCGGATCGTTGACCAGCGCACGGGCGATGGCGACCCGTTGCTGCTGGCCGCCGGACAGCTGCGAAGGCAGGTGCCCGGCCCGATCTCCCAGTCCAACCTGCGCCAGCCGGGCGGCCGCCCGCTGGTGCCGTTCCGCGGCCGGCAGTCCGGCGTACATCAGCGGCAACTCCACGTTCTCCTGCGCCGACGTGCGTGCCAGCAGGTTGAACTGCTGGAAGACGAAGCCGATGCGTCGATTGCGGATCGCCGCCAGCGCGTCGGCGTCCATCGCCGCCACGTCCTCGCCGGCCAGGCGATAGGCGCCGCGCGAAGGCCGGTCGAGGCAGCCGATGAGGTTCATGAAGGTCGACTTGCCGGAGCCCGACGGCCCCATGACGGCGACGAACTCTCCAGCGCCGATGGCGAGCGTCACCCCATCGAGTGCGTGCACCACGGTATCGCCGAGGACGTAGTCCTTGCCGAGGTCGGTGACTTCGATGAGGTTCATCGGGCCGTGCAACGCGAATCGCGACAAGACAAAAATGCAGAAACAGCCGCGCCGGCAATGAGGCGTCGCCTGCCGGCTTTCGACGTTTCACCGTTCACCGCTTACCTTTCACTACTTCAGAAGAACATCCTCGGCGCCGCGCCCTTCGCCGCCGGGGCCGATGCACCCCCCTGGATGCCGACGAGCACCTCCATGCCCTCTTCGATTCCCCCGCCGCTCAGCTCGGTCGCCGTACCGTCGGTAAGCCCCGTGCGCACGTCGAGCGCGCGCGGCTTTCCGTCGGCCAGCACCCAGATCCGGCCTCGCGCCGACGGACCACCGCGGCCCGCAGCTTCGGCCACGATTTCCGCGTAGCGCGCTTTCTGCTCCGGCCTGAGAATTTCCTCGATGCTGGTGCGCATCTCCGCGCGAACGGTTGCCGCAGCCCTGGTGCGGGCGTCCTCGGGCAGCTCGCGCAGGCTCATGAACCGGCCGCGCATCTGCTCGAAGATGGCCTGTACGCGCGCCTGCTGCGCATCGTCGAGCTTGAGTTCGGTCACCAGGCGCTGGCGCAACTGCTGCAGTTGCCCGCCACCTCCGCCCGCGCCTGCCGGCGGCGACGGGGCGCCCGCCTTGGTCTCCCCAAGAGCAGCGCTCTCGCCCGGTGGCCTGAAGCGAAGCGCGGCGTTGGCGATCTTCAGCACCGATTCACGCGTGTCGGTCACGATGCGCACGTTGGCGGTCATGCCCGGCATCAGCTGGCCGTCGGGATTGGCCGCCGAAACAAGCACCGTGTAGGTCACCACGTTCTGCACCGTCTGCGCGCTCTTGCGCACCTGACGCACTTCGCCGGAGAAGGTCCGGCCAGGAAAGGCGTCAACGGTGAAGGTCGCGCGCTGGCCGACCCGCATGCGGCCGACGTCGGCTTCGTCGATCGACGTCTCGACCTGCATGTCGCGAAGATCGCGGGCGATCACGAAAAGCTCCGGCGCCTGCAGGCTCGCAGCGACCGTCTGGCCGACGTCCACGCTTCGTTTGATGACCACGCCGTCCACCGGCGCGCGGATCTCGGTCCGCCCGAGATCAACCCTCGCCGAGGCAAGCTGCGCGGCACGCTGCGCGACCACCGCCTGCGCGTTGCCAAGCTCGGCCTTGGCCAGGTCGAACTGCGCCTGCGCCCGGTCGAGATCGGCGGGCGAGACGAATTCACGCTCGACCAGTTCGCGGGTGCGCGCGAGATCGCGCTGCGCGTTGGCGAGCGACACCTGCGCACGCGCCGCCGCCGAGCGCGCCGCCTCGAGGTCGGCCTCGTTCTGGCGCACGCGGTACTGGAACGTCTCGGGATCGATGCGGGCGATCAACTGGCCTGCCTTGACCGACGAATTGAAGTCGACGAACAGTTCCTTGACCTGGCCGGAAATCTGGGTGCCCACCTGGACCGAGGTCACGGGATTCAACGTTCCGGAGGCCGCGACCGTGGCGGTCAGTGGCCCGCGCTCGATCTTCGCCAGGCGATAGCTCGGTGCCTGCGTGTTCTCGCGCGCCGTCCAGAAGTAGGCAGCGGCCGTTGCGGCCATCGCCAGGACGACCAAGGCGATGGCGCCGGGCCGTCGGATCGGGTTTGCCATCGGGAAAGTCGAACGCAGCAGCGCGCCCAGACAAATCGTCAGTAGTTAACGCAGTGTAATGAGGCGCCGCGCGCCAACGTGTTTCCGAAAGTAAGCGGGCGGCACCGCCTGCAGGGCAGGGCTGAGGGCAGATGCCGCGGGGCCTGGGAGTCCGGGCGACCCGACAGGAAGGACCGCGTGCGCGCCGTTGGTGCATTTCTGGCCGCACTGACACCAGGGCGCCGATCAATCGGCGCGAGGCACGGGCGAAGCGCGATAGCCGTGGGAAGACCTCCGCAACGTTCTTCACCGTTCCAAGGCTGCAGGGGTTGGCAAGGCATGCGGTTGAAGTGCCACGCCACAGCGCCCTTGTAGCAGCGGGAAAGGGCGCGACGGAGCGTGGTTTTCGCGGCATGAACCGACGCTGCGCACGCGGGCGGATTGCTAAACTGCGCCCGCTTTCTTCAGTGAGAAGACCCAGCCGATGACATCCGAGCGGCCGTCGCTTGACCTCGAGCAGGCGCGCCACAACATGGTCGAGCAGCAGATCCGCCCGTGGGAGGTGCTCGACCAGTCGGTTCTCGACCTGCTGCTGACCGTTCGGCGAGAACTGTTCGTGCCGCCTGCCTACCGGCTGCTCGCCTTCACCGACATGGAGATTCCGCTGCGGGTCGACGGCGTCGATACCGGTGAGTGCATGTTTGCGCCGAAAGTCGAGGCGCGCCTGCTGCAGGAACTCGGCATTCGCGCGCACGAGCACGTGCTCGAGGTCGGCACGGGCTCCGGCTACATGGCAGCGCTGGCCGCGCACAAGGCGCAGCACGTGCTGACGGTCGAGATCAACCCCTTGCTGGCGGCCTTTGGCGCCGCCAACCTGGAGGGCAACGGCGTGCGCAACGCGCGGGTGGAAACCGGCGACGGTGCGCGCGGCTGGTCCGCAAGAGCGCCGTACGACGTGATCATCATCTCCGGCGGGCTGCCGATGCTGCCGCCCGAGCTGCTGGCGCAGTTGAAGGTCGGGGGCCGCATGGCCGCGATCGTCGGCGAGCCGCCGGTGATGTCGGCACAGATCGTCACCCGCGTGACCGATGCGGCGTATGAAACGCTGCGTCTGTTCGAAACGGTGGCCAAGCCGCTCACCCATGCGATGCGGCCGCCGCGCTTTCGCTTCTGATGAAGACGATCTCGGCGCCGACGCTCGCACAGTGGCTGCAGGACGCCGACCGTCCCTTGCCACAGCTGCTCGACGTGCGCGAGCCCTGGGAGTACCAGATTTGCAGTATCGCCGGCAGCAGGCTGCTGCCGATGCGTGCGCTTGCCGACCAGATCGGCGAACTGGACGCGGCGCAGCCGGTCGTGTGCATCTGCCACCATGGCGTGCGCAGCGCGCACGTCGCCATGTGGCTTTGGCGCCAGGGCTTCGCAGATGTCTATAACCTCAGTGGCGGGGTCGACGCCTGGGCACGCCAGGTCGACCCGAAAATGGCCACGTACTGAAGTCAACGGAACAAGGTTACGAAGGAGAGGACGATGGCATCGCGCAAACGAGGAGTTCGAACGGCGTCACTGGCAGCCGTCGCTTGCGCGACAGCGCTGGCAATGTCGTTTCGCGCAGACGCTCAGACGGGTGGCAAGCTCGATGACCCCGCTGCGCCGCTGCGCGAGGCGGCAAAGACCGCGCAGCGCAACGACCTGCTGGCGCTGTATCGCGAGGCGCTGGAAAACGATTCCCAGTACGCCGCTGCCCGCGCCCAGTACCAGGCCACGCTCGAACGCGAGCCGCAGGCCCGTGCCGCGCTGCTGCCCAACGTCGACCTGACCGGCCGCGCCAACCTCTATCGCTACGACGCGACCAGTCCCGACATCGGCAACACCTTCAACGACTTCGGCGCCGGTCTGGGGCTTTCGATGCCCGTATACCGGCCGCAGAACTGGCAGGCGCTCGAGCAGGCCAAGCTGGTCGTCGTGCAGGGACAGAGCGTGCTCGCGCAGTCGCGGCAGGACCTGGCGCTGCGCCTTGCAACGGCCTATTTCAACGTGCTCGCGGCGCGCGACCAGGTGACGGCGCTGGAAGTCTCCAAGGAAGCGACGCTCCAGCAGCTCGCACAGGCCAAGCGCGAATTCGAGGTCGGCACCAAGACGATCGTCGATACGAACGAAGCGCAGGCCCGCTACGACCAGATCGTCGCGCAGCTTCAGGTCGCCGTCGGCACGCTGCTGGTCCGTCGCAATGAGCTGACGGCGATCGTCGGGCGGGTGCCCGAAGTGCTCGCCACGCTCGACGACAGCCCGACGCTCCAGCTGCCGCAGCCCAACGAGATCAACAACTGGGTGAAGGCTGCTGAGGACGCCAACTTCGGCGTCCAGATCGCCCGCGCTTCTAACGAAATCGCGAGCCGCGAGATCCAGCGCGCCAAGGACGGCTACAAGCCGACGGTCGACCTGGTCGCCGGCTACAACGTCAACCGGTTCAACGGCACGCAGATAAGCGACGGCCGATTCACGGCCAATACGGGCAATGTCGGCCTGCGGCTGAATGTCCCGCTTTACACCGGTGGCCTGACGCAGAGCCGTGTGCGCGAGGCCGTCGCGCTCGAGGATAAGTCGCTAAGCGACCTGGAGACCGCCCGCCGCAGTGCCGCCAACGCGGCACGGGCATCATTCACCGGCGTCAACTATGGCTTGGCCCAGGTGCAGGCGCTCGAATCGGCCGAGCGCTCGGCGCGCACGCAGCTTGAATCTACGCAGCTCGGCTACCGCGTCGGCGTCAGGATCCAGCTCGACGTCCTCAACGCCACCACGCAGCTGGTATTCACGCAGCGTGACCTGAAGAAGGCACGCTACGACTTCCTCCTGAGCGGCCTCGGCCTGAAGGCTGCGGTCGGCGCCTTGAGCGAGGATGACCTGCGGGCGGTGAACGCGCTGCTGACGCGCTGAAACACGCACGCGCCGCGATCCGCTCCGCCGCTGCCATCCTTCCTGCCTGTCCGGTCTTTCCAGACAATGGACCGCAGGACGGTGCGCGATAGCGCTCCCATAGTCTCGCCCGCTAGGCAAGCCATGACTTCAATGCCGCGAGCTTCTGCTGGCCAGGCCGACTTCAAATCGTCGCCTCGAAGGCGGCGGCCGTTCGTGTCCCTGGGCATCGCGGCTTTGGGTGCCAGCCTGCTCTGGTTCTTGCACGGGTGTTCCAGCGGCGCGCCGTCGACACTGTTGCTCGCGCCCATGGTCAGCGGCGCGGAACTCTGCCGCGTGCCGGCAGGCGGTCCGCATTTCGGAACGGAAGAGGAACTGGAGGCCCACTGCTCGAAAGCCAACCTGTCGGCAGCGGGGCTCATCGAAGCAACTCTTTCTGAACTCGGGCCTGAAGTCAGCAAGAGCGGCAAGTTCGAACTCGGCTACACGATCCCCGTGCCGCTGCTCAAGCTGGTCGTGGCCGGCGAATCCGGCTGGCAGGTCGATCGACGTGCTGTCGACCGCCTGGCAATGACCATCAAGGAGTCAGGCAGGCCTGTGATCCTGCACCTGTTCTCGACCCACTTCGGCATCGGGGCGCCTCTTGAGGAATACCTGGCCAGGGATCCGGCCAACCTGGCCGTGTCGGCGCTCGGCCTGATGCCGAAGGACAAGTACTACTTCATCGACGTCTACCCATGGACGTTCGCCTCGACCGACAACGGCATCACGCGGTTCCGGGAGATGGCAATCGCACAGGTCCTCGACGCGGTGTGTCTGCTGCCGGAAGCGGATCGGCGCAAGATCAGGGCCGTCACGCTGCTCGGCGAACTTCACCACTTTCACGCCGATTTTCAGGGCGGCATGGGAGTCGGCGGACCGTACGTCGTTTCAGACTACAGCGCGGCCTCGGTCAAC
>JAHEDN010000449.1 GCA_024641225.1 Burkholderiales bacterium
TCGCCCGCAGGCGAATGACGCGCCAGCCGATCAGCGCGCCGATGGCCAGCAGCAGGAACGGCCCGGTCCACAGCAGCACCGTGGTGGCCTTCAGCGGCGGCCGGTACAGGACGAAGTCGCCGTAGCGGTCGGTCATGTAGGCGATGATCTCGGCGTCGGTCTTGCCGGCGGCCATCTGCTCGCGCAGTTTCGCACGCAGGTCCTGCGCGAGATCGGCACGCGAATCGGCGATCGTTTCGTTCTGACACACGAGGCAGCGCAGCTGCTTGGCCAGTTCGACCTCGCGCTTGGCGGTGACCGGATCGCTCAGCGTCGGCACCGCCTCGTTGGCGGCCACCGGCATCGCCACGAAAGCGAGCGCGATTCCACAGGCGATCAACAGGCCTCTCATGACTTCTGCAACTCCTGCACCAGCGGCACGATCTTCTCCTTCATCGCCTCGGGCGTGACCGGACCGATGTGCTTGTGGCGAATGACACCCTGCTTGTCGATCACGAAGGTCTCGGGCACGCCGTACACGCCGAAATCGATGCCGAGCTTTCCGTCGAAGTCGATGAACGTCGTGGTGTACGGGTCGCCGAGATCAGCCAGCCACCGGCGCGCCGCGTCGGGATTGTCCTTGTAGTTCATGCCGATGATCGGCACGAGATTCCGCGACGCCAGTTCGTTCATCAACGGATGCTCGACTCGGCACGGCGTGCACCACGACGCCCACACGTTCAGGATCCAGACCTGTCCGGCCATGTCCTTGCTGCCGAACATTTCGTTGGGCGAGGCGAGCTTCGCCTTCTCGAACACCGGCGCCGGCTTGCCGATCAGCGGTGAGGGCACCTCGCGCGGATTGAGCCACAGGCCGCGCAGCAGGAACGCCGCCAGCACCAGGAAGCCGAGCAGCGGAACGAGGAAGAAGGCAACGCGTTTCATCGTTTCTCGTCAGCCTGCGCTCGCGGTCAGGCCGCCGCCGGCTGGCGGCGGCCGACGGCGGCGGTCTGCTCGCGGCGGGCCAGCGTGCGGTAGCGGCGGTCGGAGGCGGCCATGAACCCACCGAAGGCCATCAGCACGCAGCCGCCCCAGATCCAGGTCACGAACGGCTTGTAGTACACGCGCACCGTCCAGCTGCCGGCGGGCTCGACCGCCTCGCCGAGCGAGACGTACACGTCGCCGGTGATGCCGGTGCGGATCGATGCCTCGGTCATCGGCATCTGCGACTGCGCGAAATAGACGCGCTTCTCGGGATGCAGCACGTCGATCGGCTTGCCGTCTTTCAGCAGCGTTACCGTGCCGCGCGCGGCATTGAAGTTCGGCCCGCGCCGCTCGCCCACGCTGTCGAAGCGGAACGTATAGCCGTGCACGCTGACCGTATCGCCCGGCGACATCTTGACGTCGCGCTCGACCTCGAAGCTGCGCACCGAGGTGACGCCGACGATGAACACCGCCACCCCCAGGTGCGCCAGCGTCATGCCCCACCAGCCGCGCGGCTGCGCGGCCAGCCTGGACAGCAAGCCGCCCGACGCATGACGGATCTGCGCACGGATCTGCACGATCGAGGTGAGCACGATCCAGGCCGCCATCCAGTAGCCGAACGCGGCCATCGGCGACCACGGGATGCCGTCCTCGATGTTGCCGGCGAAAGGCAGCACGAGGCCAAGCACCAGCGAAATCATCAGCGCCCACTTCAGACGCGCCCACAGGTCGGGCAGCTCGGCCTTTTTCCAGCGCGCGATCGGCCCCACGCCCATCAGGAACACCAGCGGCGCCATCACCGGCACGAACACCCGGTCGAAGTACGGTGGGCCGACCGAGATCTTGCCCAGGCCGAGCGCGTCCAGCACCAGCGGGTACAGCGTGCCGAGCAGCACGGTGCCGCAGGCCACCGCCAGCAGCACGTTGTTGCCCAGCAGCATCGACTCACGCGACACCGCCTCGAAGCTGCCGCCGAGGCCCACGCGCGGCGCGCGCCACGCGAACAGCGCCAGCGACGCGCCGATCACCACCACCAGGAAGGCGAGGATGAACACGCCGCGCGCGGGGTCGGTGGCGAACGCGTGCACCGAGGTCAGCACGCCCGAGCGCACGAGGAAGGTACCGAGCAGCGACAGCGAGAAGGCAAAGATCGCCAGCAGCACGGTCCAGGCCTTGAACGTGCCGCGCTTCTCGGTGACCGCCAGCGAATGGATCAG
>JAHEDN010000450.1 GCA_024641225.1 Burkholderiales bacterium
GTGCGCGCCATCGTCGCAACCGGCATCACGGTCTTGATGATCGAGCACGTGATGCAGGCGGTGATGAACCTCGCAGCGCAGGTGTGGGTGCTGGCGCAGGGCGAACTGATCGCGCAGGGAACGCCCGCCGAGGTCACCAGCAACGAGCGCGTGATCGAGGCCTATCTGGGCCACGGCACCGCCAAGCGCCTGCGCGAGGTTGCGCGGTGACCGCGTTGCTCGAGATCGCGGGCCTGAAAAGCGGCTACGGCCGGGTCGAGGTGCTGCGCGGGGTCGACCTGAACGTGCGCTCCGGCGAGATCGTCGCGCTGCTCGGCAGCAACGGAGCGGGCAAGTCGACGCTCAACAACACCGTCAGCGGCCTGGTCAGGGCCACCGCGGGCGCCGTGCACTTCGACGGTGCCAACCTCACGAACGCGCATTGCCGCGCCGTGGTGCAGGCCGGCCTGATTCAGGTGCCGGAGGGCCGCCGCGTGTTTCCCAACCTGAGCGTGCGCGAGAACCTCGAACTCGGCGCCTACGTACGCGGGCGCGAGCGACGCGCAACGAACCTCGAGCGCGTGTTCGGCATCTTTCCGCGCCTGGCCGAGCGGCGCGCGCAAGCCGCCGGGACGATGAGCGGCGGTGAGCAGCAGATGCTGGCGATCGGCCGCGGCCTGATGGCCGAACCTCGCCTTCTGGTGCTCGACGAACCTTCGCTCGGGCTGTCGCCGCTACTGGTCGAGGAACTGTTCGCGCTGATCGAGACCATGCACCGCGACGGTCTGTCATTGCTGCTGGTGGAACAGAACGTGGCGCAGTCGCTCGCGATCGCAGACCGCGCCTACGTGCTCGAGAACGGCAGTGTGCGTTTTCACGGCACGCCGGCAGACCTGTTGGCGAGCACCGAGCTCAAGCAGGCCTATCTGGGGATGTAGCGATGACTCCGCAGACCCTCGCACAGAAGCTCGTCGCCCGCGCCTGCGACCGCCGCCACGTCGCGCCCGGCGAAATCGTGACCTGCCGCGTCGATCTCGCGATGTTTCACGACTCCAGCGGACCGCGCCGCCTCAAGCCCATGCTCGACGAACTCGGCGCATCCATCTGGGACAAGAACAAGGTCGTGCTCGTGATCGACCACTACGTGCCCGAGGCTGACGACGAGGCGCGGCGGATCGTGCGCATCGCGCGCGACTGGGCGGCCGAGCAGCGCCTAGCCCACGTGCACGACAGCCAGGGCATCTGCCACGTCGTGGTGCCGCAGGCCGGGCACATCCGGCCAGGGTCGTTCTGCGTGGGTGGCGACTCGCACTCGCCCACCGGCGGCGCCTTCGGCGCGTACATGTTCGGCATCGGCGCCACCGAAATGCTCGGCGTCGTCACGACCGGCGAAATCTGGCTGCAGGTACCGCGCACGATCTTCATGCGCTGGAACGGGCGGCTGGCACAGGGCGTGACGGCCAAGGACATGATGCTGGCAACGATCGGCCGCTTCGGCATGAACGGCGGCCGCTACCAGGCGGTGGAGTTTTGCGGCGAGGCGGTCAGCGCGCTGCCAATGTCCGAGCGCATGACCTTGTGCAACATGAGCGCGGAACTCGGCGCGCAGACAGGCCTCGTGGCGCCGGACCAGACCACGCGCGAGTGGCTGCAAGCCCATGGTGCCCCCGACGTCGACGTCACTCCCTGGTTCAGCGACAAAGACGCGCCCGGCCGGCAGCACCTGTTCGACGCCGCGACACTTCCACCGCAGGTGGCGTTGCCGCACAGCCCGGCCAACGTGCGTTCAGTGCAGGAGCTCGAACCAACGCGCGTCGACGTGGCCTATATCGGCGCGTGCACGGGCGCGAAGCTCGATGATCTGCGAGCGGCGGCGCGCGTGCTCGCCGGCAGGCGCGTCGCCAGCCACGTGACGCTGCTCGTGGCTCCAG
Organism: Burkholderiales bacterium; assembly: GCA_024641225.1. Classification (GTDB taxonomy): domain Bacteria; phylum Pseudomonadota; class Gammaproteobacteria; order Burkholderiales; family Burkholderiaceae_F; genus JADJWR01. The sequence continues at coordinate 1,911 of JAHEDN010000450.1, forward strand.
CCAGCGTGCGCGACGCGCAGGAGGCCGAGGCACAGGGCATTGCGCAGCAGCTGCGCAATGCCGGGGCGCAGATGCTGCCCAGCTCGTGCGGCGCGTGCGCCGGCTACGGCGCCGCGATTCCGGAAGGAAGTACGGTGATTTCTTCCACGGCGCGCAACTTCAAGGGGCGCATGGGCGCGGCCACCGCGCAGGTCTACCTCGGCTCGCCCTACACCGTGGCAGCCTCCGCGCTCCTCGGGCGCATTGCCGACGCGAGGGAGGTAAT
>JAHEDN010000117.1 GCA_024641225.1 Burkholderiales bacterium
GACCCCGGTCGACAAGGCTCTTGTCGCACGGTGCCGTCTGGCAGAAACTGGCACGCCGATCCTCCATGGCACCACAGCGCGCCCGGCGCGGCGCTTTGCGGTTCGGTGCAGTTGCGAGGAGAGTAAGCGCTGACATGAAGGCGCACTGAAGCAGATCCGATGGCCAGAGAAACTCGACAAAAGCACACGGAAACCGCGCATATAAAAGGTTCCGGTGAAAGTCAGCACTCACATGTTGAATATGGGTCGACGCACGTCGCCTGGGATCGCGACAGCGGATCGGATTTCGCCATAACGTCGGTCAATCTCCCCGACCGGCTCGACGCGCAGGAAGTGCGGGCGCGAGCGGCGGCTGATTCCGAGCGGCCGTCCGTGCGTCGTCTTCATCGCTCTGACGTCATACGCATCATCGGTTGGTTGATCGTCGCCGTGGTCGCCGGCGCCCTCGCCTGGGCCGCGCTGCGCGTCGGGATGCCGCTGCGCGCCGCGATCTCACCGGCCGGTGTCGAAGCCTCGGTCGGCGCGGCGCTCGGCGTGCCTGTCTCCGTCGCCGACACGCGAGTGGATCTGTCGCCCTCGCCGCGGCTGGTCGTGACCGGCATGGTCGCGCAGAGCGGGTTCCAGCTGCCGAAGATCGAGTTGCACTTCAACTGGCGCGCCGCGCTGGAGGGCCTGCAGAGTTCGAAGTGGGTGCTCGGTGAGGCACGAGTAGCCCCGGTCCAGTTGACCGGCGCGCAGGCGCTGGCGCTGCTGCATTCGGCGCGCGGTGCGGGCAGGCTGCCTGTAGCCATCTCGACGATCCGTTTCGAATCGGTCGAGTTCCCGGACCTCATCCTGTTGCCTGGCCGCTACGAGGCCATCGTGCGCCGCGGTGCCGAGCAGGGCGCTTTCAGCGTGATCAGCCTCAAGCGACTCGACGGCGATGGAGAGATGGAAGTCGAGATCAGGCCGCCAGCGGCCCAGGATAGCGCCGCCAGCTTCGCCCTCTTCGCCCGCAAATGGGCGACGGCAATCGGTCCCGCGATCGTCTGGTCTGAGGCCACGGCGCAGGGAGAATTTCGCGCCGACTTAGTGAGGGTCGATTCGTACAGCGTCGGGGGGCAGTTCGGAAACCTCAATGGCGCCGCCCAGTTACTGAAGGAGGCCAGCGGCTGGCGGCTGGCCGGCAATGTCCGCAGTCCCGACCTCGCGGTCGAGCAGGTGATCCGCCGCGCTGCCGGACTTGGAGAGGACGCGAAGGCGCTCGAGCCGATTCCGCTGCGAGGGACCGCGAAGTTCGATCTGACCGTCTCGGGTTCCGGGGCGTCGGCCGCGGAGACTTTGCGGCAGGCAATCGTCGGCGGCCCGGTGTCGGTTTCCGGGGCGACCTTCGTCGGGCTGAACCTCGGCCTCGTGGCGGCACAAGGCAAGGCGGAGGGCGCCGGCGGCACGACGCGGTTTACCGATCTGGAGTGCGACGTCGTTGTTTCGAAGGATGGCCTGACCGTTCGCAATGTTGCCGGCAGGGCAGGCGGACTTCGCGTCCACGGGGGTTTCCAGGTTGACCGGAAGATGCAGATCAGCGGTTCGCTCAGGCTAGAAGTGGCCTCGCCGCGTGGAGTCGTTGGCGCGGATGTCCGCATCAGCGGCACTGCGGTCGCGCCAACATACCATTAGATGGCGCCCGGCCCCGATATTCGATGTTTCACGTGAAACCGGCGCAAGGCCGTTTCACGTGAAACATTCTGAGCTCGCCGGAGTTTCGGGCTGAAAGCTGGCCGATTCGCTTCCTATAATCCGCTCCCCATCGACCTTGGCAACCGTTGCCGCCTCATGCCGTCTTCCGATCAGTTCGATGTCATCGTCGTTGGTGGCGGCCACGCCGGGACCGAGGCTGCGCTGGCGGCGGCGCGGATGGGCGCATCAACCCTGCTGCTGACGCACAGCATCGAAACGCTCGGGCAGATGTCCTGCAACCCGTCGATCGGCGGCATCGGCAAGGGGCATCTGGTCAAGGAGGTCGATGCCTTGGGCGGCGCGATGGCGGCGGCTACTGACGAGGCCGGCATTCAGTTCCGGATCCTGAATCGCTCAAAGGGGCCCGCCGTTCGCGCTACTCGCGCCCAGGCCGATCGCGTGCTCTACCGACAGGCAATCCGACGACGGCTCGAACACCAGCCGAATCTCCTGCTGTTCCAGCAGGCGGTCGATGACCTGATGCTGGAGGGCGAACGGGTGGTCGGTGCAGTGACCCAGTCCGGCGTCCGCTTCCGCGGCCGGACCGTGATCCTGACGGCCGGTACTTTTCTGAACGGGCTGATCCACATTGGTTTGCAGCATTACGCGGCGGGGCGCGCCGGGGATCCGCCGTCGGTTTCCCTGGCGTCGCGCTTGCGGGAACTGCATCTGCCGCAGGGCAGGCTGAAGACCGGTACGCCGCCGCGCATCGACGGACGCACGATCGATTTCAGCCAGTGCGAAGAACAGCCCGGCGATCTCGATCCGGTGCCGGTGTTCTCCTTTCTTGGCTCGGCTGGCGAGCATCCCCGCCAAGTGCCGTGCTGGATCACGCACACCAATGCGCGAACCCACGAAGTGATCCGAGCCAACCTCGACCGATCGCCGATGTACTCCGGCGTGATCGAGGGAGTCGGCCCGCGCTACTGCCCGTCGATCGAGGACAAGATCCACCGTTTCGCGGGGCGGTCCAGCCACCAGATCTTTCTCGAGCCCGAGGGGCTGACGACGAACGAGTTCTATCCCAACGGCATTTCGACCAGCCTGCCGTTCGACGTTCAGATCGAGATCGTCCGCTCGATGAAAGGCCTGGAGGGAGCGCACATACTGCGGCCGGGTTACGCGATCGAATACGATTACTTTGACCCCCGCGCCCTGAGGGCGTCGCTGGAGTGCAAGTCGATCAGCGGCCTGTTTTTTGCCGGCCAGATCAACGGCACGACCGGGTATGAGGAGGCTGCGGCGCAAGGGCTGTTGGCGGGAATCAACGCCGCGCTGCAGGCGCAGGGGCGCGACCCCTGGTCGCCGCGGCGCGACCAGGCCTACGTCGGCGTCCTGGTCGACGACCTGATCACGCGGGGAGTGGCCGAGCCGTACCGGATGTTCACGAGCCGCGCCGAGTACCGGCTGAGCCTGCGTGAGGACAACGCTGATCTGCGCTTGACCGAGGTCGGCCGGGCGCTCGGATGTATCGACGATCGGCGCTGGAATGCGTTCTGTCGCAAACGCGAAGCCATCGAGCGCGAGTTGCTGCGGCTGCGATCGACCTGGGTCAACCCGCGCCTGGTCGATGCAGCCGAGGCGGAGCGTGTTCTAGGCAAGCCAATTGAACGTGAGTACACGCTTTCAGATTTACTAAAGCGTCCTGGCGTTTCGTACGAGAGGCTCTTGACATTAGTGGGCGCTAACTATCAGACCTTGGGCGGGCCGCCCGTCGAGGGCGCCGATGATCCTCAAGTCGCCGAGCAGGTCGAAATCTCCACCAAATACGCCGGCTACATCGCCCGCCAGCGCGATGAAGTAGCGCGGCACGAGGCACACGAGACAACCCGCATTCCCCCCGAACTCGATTACGCGGAGGTGTCCGGCCTGTCGATCGAAGTGCGCCAGAAGCTTGCGGCAACCCGCCCCGAAACGGTCGGCCAGGCGGCACGCGTTGCCGGCGTCACCCCGGCCGCGATCTCGCTGCTGCTGGTGCACCTGAAGCGCCTTTCCAGGGGCAGCGGCCCTGCGGCGCACGATCAACTTGCCGCCTGACCTCCGGCCGGAGGTCATCGGCGCGGGCGCGACGCAGCTTGGCGTTGCGCTCGACGAGGCGCAGCTGGCACGACTGGCGGCGTTCGCGAGCCTGCTTGCACGCTGGAACGCGACACACAACCTGACCGCCATCCGCGGCGCTGATGACATGCTGACGCACCATCTGCTCGACTCGCTGGCACTGGTCCCGCATTTCACCCGCGTCACCGCGGGGGCGGCGGCGCGGGTCCTTGACGTCGGCAGCGGCGGCGGCCTGCCAGGCATGGTGCTGGCGATTGCCGCGCCACAAGCTGGGGTGACGCTGGTCGACGCGGTGCAGAAGAAGTGCGCCTTCCTCACGCAGGCGCAGCTCGAACTGGGTCTCGGCAACGTGGAAGTGGTGCACGGCCGGGTTGAGGCGCTCCGCGTTCCACCATTCGACGTGATCGTTTCACGCGCCCTGTCCACGCTGGCGCAGTTCGTCGCATGGACCCGTCATCTGCTGAAGCCCGGAGGCCGCTGGCTGGCGATGAAGGGGGTGCTTCCTGCCGAAGAGCTTTCCGAACTGCCGCCCGACGTGTGCGCCGAGGTTGTTCCGCTGCAGGTGCCGGGACTGAAACAGCGGCGGCATCTGATCGAGATGAGGACAACTTGAACAGAACTTGGCCCGGACTTGTGTTGGTGCCGCTCGTGGCCGCCTGCACGGCGTCGGCGCCGCTGGCGCCAATGGAAACGGTCTCCAGGCTTGACGTCGAGCGCTATGCCGGCACCTGGCACGAAGTCGCGCTTTATCCGAACCGGTTCCAGCAAGCCTGCTCGATGGACACTACCGCCACCTATACCCCGCAGGGGCAGGGGCGGATCGGCGTGCGCAATCGCTGCCGCCGCGCCGACGGCTCGGAGATGGCCGTCGAGGGCGTCGCCGAGGTCGTCAATCCCGCGACCAATGCGAAGCTCAAGGTGAGCTTCCTGCCCGCGTGGCTGCGCTGGACGGGAATCGGCCGCGGCGACTACTGGGTGCTGTATTTGTCGCCTGACTACAGCGTGGCGATCGTCGGCGAGCCGAGCCGCGAGTACCTGTGGATCCTTGCACGCACGCCGACGCTTCCTGAGCAGGAATACCAGGCCCTGATGCCGAGGATCCGCGCCGCCGGCTACGATCCGCAGCGCCTGCGTCGCGCTTCAGCGCACTGAGCGCTGCCGGTCACGCCACTGGTGCCGGCGGCTGCGTGTATCGGGCGTCGGTCTCGACCTGCAGGCCGATCGCGATGCGGTTGGTCAGGCTGGCAAGGTAGACGACCTGCATCAGTTCGCTGAACATCGCTTCGCTCATGCCCTTGGCGCGCGCAGACGCCGTGTGCGTGTGCAGGCAGTAGCTGCAGTTGTTGGCCGCCGACACGGCAATGTAGATGAGCTCCTTGGTCAGCGCATCGAGTGCGCCCGGGGCCATCACGCGCTTGACCTCGCTCCAGGTTGCCTGAAGCTGCGCCGGATCGTTGGCCAGCGCGCGCCAGATGTTGTTGATGTAGTCCGTGCCGCGTGTGGCGCGGATGTCGTCGAAGACGGTGCGCGCCCGGGCGTCGGCCTGGTTGTCGGTCAGCATAGGCACGAGGGCCATGATTTCTCCTTGGTCAAGAGTCGCTGCGTGTGCCGGCCGACCGGCTGCAAAGCTGTCGCCGGCGTTGGTAGCGGCGTTGGTAGCAGCGCGTCGACGGCACTGCTCGGTCGTGACGGAGGGGAGCCCGCTATGACCTGGCCGGCCGCGTCGGGATCATGCACGGGCCGCGGAGGCAGCAAACGTAGAATCCCGTGTTCTCCATTGACTCCGAACAGCGCAGCGCTGCGTCCCGTGCCCGGCATCGTCGATTACCTGGCGTTCACCGTCAATGATCCGCCACTGTTCCGCGTGACCCCGCGGGCGATGGGCTGAAGCCGTGGCGCGCATCTTCTGCATTGCCAATCAGAAGGGGGGTGTCGGCAAGACCACGACCGCGGTCAACCTGGCGGCCGGCCTTGCGGCGCAGGGACAGCGCGTGCTGCTGGTCGATCTCGATCCCCAGGGCAATGCGACCATGGGCAGCGGCATCGACAAGCGCCAGCTCGCCCGCTCGGTCTACCAGGTCCTGCTGGGCAGCGCGAGCGCCCGCGAAGCCGCCGTCCGCTCGGAGGCCGGGGGTTACGACCTACTGCCGGCCAACCGCGAGCTGGCTGGCGCGGAAGTCGAACTGGTCGATCTCGACAATCGCGAACAGCGGCTGAAGCAGGCACTGGCCGCGGCGGAGGCCGGCTACGACTTCATCCTGATCGACTGCCCGCCTTCGCTGAGCCTGCTCACCATCAACGGCCTGTGCTGCGCTCATGGCGTGATCATCCCGATGCAGTGCGAGTACTTCGCGCTCGAGGGACTCACCGATCTGGTCAACACGATCAAGCGCGTGCACGCCAACCTGAATCCCGGACTGAAGATCATCGGCCTGCTGCGCGTGATGTTCGATCCCCGCATGACGCTTCAGCAGCAGGTCTCGTCGCAACTCGAATCGCATTTCGGCGACAAGGTCTTCCGCACGATCATCCCGCGCAACGTTCGCCTGGCGGAGGCGCCGAGCTACGGCATGCCCGGTGTCGCCTACGATCGGACGGCGAAGGGGGCGCAAGCCTACATCGCCTTCGGCGCTGAAATGGTCGAGCGAATGAAGACGCTCTAGGATGACATTGGTCCGAGCGCGCTGTGGTTGTCGCTTGGCCCGCATGTCCTGGCGGTTGGCCGGGCGACGAGGCCGGATCTGATGTTCGATCCGGCGCATGTACCGCCGGAGCTGATCGATGCCGGCGACGCCCAGGCTGCGCGCATCGAGGAGGCGGCACTCAATGCGGCGCAGCCTGCCGAGCAGCTGCTGTTCGATGGCTGGCTGTTGCGCTATGCGCCGGGCAAGGCACGCCGTGCGCGCAGCGTCAACGCAATCGCCGAGGGCCGGCTGCCGCTGCACGAGAAGATTGCCCATTGCCGCGACTGGTACGCGAAAGAGGGTCTGCCCTGCCTGTTCCGCATCACGCCGTTCAGCCGGCCGCGTGATCTCGACAGTGCGCTGTCGCGAATCGGATTCGTGGCGGAAGACGAAACGCGCGTGATGGCGCTGCCTTTGGGCGGCGCGACGCCGCCGGTGCGGTGCGCGGCGCGCGAGATGGGTGTCGAGGAATTCGCGCAGCAGGTTGGCATATTGCGCGGTTCGTCGGCGCAGCAGATTGCCGCACACGAGGTTCGGCTGTCGGCTTCGCCGCTGCGGATGAAGTCGCGGCGCTTGGCGCTTGAGGAAGAAGGGCGCATCGTCGCTGTGGGTCAGTCGGTCCCGGAGGGCGAGCTGGTCGGACTCTACGATATCGCGACCGCCGGAGACGCCCGCGGTCGCGGACTGGCCACCGCGCTGACCGTCGAAATGCTTCGACGGGCGCTGAGCGATGGCGCCCGCACCGCTTACCTGCAGGTTTCGGCGGATAACATCGCGGCGCGGCGCGTGTACAGGAAGCTAGGTTTCGCCGACCGCTACGCCTACTGGTATCGAACATCGGCCGACGCGGTGCAGCCGGGCCAGGTCGGAGGGGGAGCGCATTTGTGATCAAGAAGATGAAGGGACTCGGGCGGGGTCTGGATGCGCTGCTCGGCTCGGAGCCGCAAGGCGCGGCCACGACCGGC
>JAHEDN010000451.1 GCA_024641225.1 Burkholderiales bacterium
GCCTAGCTCCTGGTGCACGCCTGAATGCGCGTTCGCGAGTTCCGTGCCGGCGAGGAGCCCGCGCTTTTTTCCGTATTCCACTCCGCGGTGCATCAGATCGCGAACCGGGACTACACCCCCGAGCAGATCGAGGCGTGGGCGCCTGCCGATCTGGACCAGCGCTATTGGGCGGCACGCGTACAGGCAATCAAGCCATTCGTGGTGGTGGAGGACGAGTTGATCATTGCCTACGCCGATGTCCAGGCGAATGGGCACATCGAGCACTTCTTCGTGAGCGGCGCGCATGCGCGTCGCGGTGCGGGGCGCATGCTGATGCACAAAATTCACGAGGTCGCCGCGCGCTCGGGTGTGGTGCAACTGTCATCCGACGTGAGTCTTAGCGCACAGGCATTCTTCGAGCGTTTCGGCTTTCACGTTGTCGAGCGTCGCTTACCGGTGATCAGGGGAGTGGCCCTCGCCAATGCGCTGATGCGCAAGCGTCTTGACGCCGGGCCATGATATCGGGCATCCAATACAATCGCCCGATGTCTTCAATCATTACTCGCCGCCGCTTGCTCGGCGTTGGCATTCTCGTGATCGCGACGCCTCGCGCGCAGCGTGCTCTTGCCGCCAACGGGGTGCAGAAGTTTCCCGACGTGGTTGCGGTGAAAGTCCAGGCTCGAGGCGCGAACCGTTTCGACTTCGACGTAACGGTGTCCTCGCCGTACGACAGCGCCGAGCGCTACGCCGACGCTTTTCGGGTCTTGGGCAAGGACGGAACGGTCTATGGCGAGCGAGAACTGCTGCACGATCACGCCGGCGAGCAACCCTTCACTCGTGACCTCCACGGCGTGAACATTCCGTCCGGGATACGCTCGGTGACCGTTCAGGCGCGAGACCAGAAGTTTGGATACGGCGGGAAGTTTCGTGAGATCCTGCTGCCAGGTCGATGAAAGGAGACAGGGTGACTACAACAGGATTTGTCGCGTCGCACGCCAAGGACGCCAGCTTCGACGGCAGAGGCACATGAGCGCGCGAAAGTCAGCAATCGTGACCGGTTCTGCGACCGGGGTGGGGGCGGCAACCGCCCTGGGCTTGGCACGGCGCGGATACGACGTCGTGATCAACTACACGCGCAGTGCGGACGAAGCACGCGCCTCCGAAGCGGCGTGTCGCGAGGCGGGGGCCGACACGCTGCTTCTGCGTGCCGACGTTGCCGACGATACTGCCTGCCGGGAGCTGGTGTCGGCGGCGGCCGAACGCTGGGGTCGGATTGACGCACTGGTCAACAACGCCGGAGTTACCACCTTCGTTGGCCGCGGCAACTGGGACGAACTCGACGCGCAGGCCTTCGAGCGCATCATGGGCGTGAACGTCTACGGTGCGTTCAACATGGTCCGCGCTTGCGTGCCGCACCTCAAGGCGGCCAGCGGCGCGATCGTGAACGTGTCTTCGGTCGCGGGGGTTACCGGCACCGGCTCGTCGGTGCCCTACGTTGCCTCCAAGGGGGCGCTCAACGCGCTCACACTGCATTTTGCGCGTGCGCTGGCGCCCGATGTCCGGGTGAACGCGGTTTGCCCCGGCATGATCACGACACGCTGGTTCACCCAGGGCATCGGCGCGCAAGCCTACGAGAAGCTCAAGGCGCAGCAGGAGCGAAGCGCGCCGCTGGGGCGCGTGTCCACGGCCGAAGACGTCGCCGAGGCGGTGATCTGGCTGATCGAAGGCGCGCGCACCGTCACCGGTGAGCTGGTGCTGCTCGATTCCGGCATGCATCTCGGTAACGTGGTCGCCGCGGCTCGTCCGCCCACCTGAACCCGGTCGTGGATACTCCATCCGCGCGGCCAGCAACGATCGAGTTCTATTTCGATTTCATTTCGCCGTTCGGCTACTTCGCGAGCCTGCGTGTGCAGGAACTGGCGTCGCGCCATGGCCGCGCCGTGGACTGGTACGCGATCCGGCTCGGCGTGTCGGTGGTGAAGATCATGGGCCTGAAACCGCTGCTCGAGACGCCGCTCAAGGGGGCATATCTGGTGCACGAGGCGAAGCGTTACGCGCGGCTGCACGGACTCGTCCTGCGACGCGCCTTCGACTCGGCGCAGATGGATCCGCGCCCGAGCGCGCGCGCCTTTTACTGGGTCAAGAAGCATCACGCGGGCAGCGAGGCACGACTGGCCGCCGCGCTGCT
>JAHEDN010000118.1 GCA_024641225.1 Burkholderiales bacterium
TGCGTTTCACGACATCGGTGCGGCATTCGACGCGGCACAACGCGCCGCGGAGGCCGACGATAGAATCATTGTTTTTGGAAGCTTCCTCACCGTGGCGGATGTCATGCGTGCGCTGCGCCCGAGAGGCGCCGGAATCCTGTAGCCCATGCCCTGGCCGTTTGCGCGCAAAGGACCTTCGTCAGCCGGCGAAGGACAACAGGATGGCACCGGCGGTCGCCAGGGCGAGGCAAGGGACGCGGCAGCCGAATTTCGGACACAGACCCGACGGCGCCTGATCGGCGCGACAGCGCTGCTGCTTGCCGCTGTAATCGCGCTGCCGATGCTCCTCGACACCGCACCTCGTCCGGTGCCGGACGACATCTCGATCACGGTCGCAGCGCCGCCACCGGCTCGGCCACCTGCAGACAAGCCGGCGACGATCGACGAGAAGATCGCTGAGCCCGCGCAGGTCGAGCCGATACCCCAGCGTGCCGAATCGGTACCCGGCGAAACGCCGGCGAAGTCAGCCAAGGCGGCAAAGCCCGCGCCACCGGAGCCGCGCGTGCAGCCGGCACCGCCAACACCGCCAGTCAAGGCCGCGGTGGCGAGTTCGGATAAGTTCGTGGTGCAGGTGGCCGCGTTGTCGACGCCCGCTGCCGCGGACGAACTCACGGCGCGGCTGGTCATCGGAGGATTTCGCGCCTATGTCGAGGCGGTGTCGACGGCCGAAGGGACGTTGCATCGCGTCCGCGTCGGGCCGTTTACCCGCCGCGACGAGGCCCAGCGGGCGGCCGAGCGGCTGAAGGCGGCCGGCCACAAGGCGGCCGTCGTCGGTGGCTGATGGCATGAACCTGCTCGACTGGGGGCTGGTTGCGGTGATTGGAGTGTCGATCCTGCTTGGCCTGTTTCTCGGTTTCATGCGCGAGATGATCTCGCTGGCTGGCTGGATCGCAGGGATCTGGCTGGCATTTCGCTTTGCTGCCATGCTCAGCGAGTCACTGCCGCTGGCCCGGGAATGGCCACTTGCGCGGACCGCGGTCGTTGCCGTGCTGATCGTCGTCGGCTGCGTGTTCGTCGCGGCCCTGGTTGGCTGGCTGGTACGTGAACTGATCAAAGCGGCGAAGCTGTCGGCGGCCGATAGGACGTTGGGGGGACTGTTCGGCCTGGCGCGCGGCATGCTGATCGTCGGCCTTGCGGTTTTCCTGGTGCGCGATACCGCCCTGTACCGCGAGCCGATGTGGCGTGAATCGCTGATGCTGCCGCAGATCGAGGCGGCGCTGGCATTCGCACTGCGCCAGTTTCCGGGCACGGCAGTGCGCGGGCCCAGCGCCTGAGCCCTGCCGCGGACCGCCGTCGCGCGCACGAAGTACCCACGGAGAGGCTGCAGCCATGTGTGGAATCGTCGGAGTCTCGGGCACCTCGCCGGTCAACCAGCTGCTGTACGACGCGCTGCAGCTTCTGCAGCACCGTGGCCAGGATGCCGCCGGAATCGCTACGGCCAACGGCCGCGCTTTCCACATGTACAAGGGCAACGGCCTGGTGCGCGACGTCTTCCGCACGCGCAACATGCGCTCGCTGCCGGGGATGTCCGGAATCGCCCAGGTCCGCTATCCGACGCAGGGCTCGGCCACCAACTCGGAGGAAGCGCAACCGTTCTACGTGAACGCCCCGTTTGGCATCGTGCTCGCGCACAACGGCAACCTCACGAACTGGGAGAAGCTGAAGGAAGAACTGTTCCGCGTCGACCGGCGCCACATCAACACCAACTCCGATTCCGAAGTTCTGTTGAACGTGCTGGCGCACGAACTGCAGCTGGCCAGCGGGGGTCTTTCGCTCGATCCGGACGCGATCTTCCGCGCCGTGGCCGGCGTGCACCGGCGCGTGCGCGGCTCCTATGCCGTGGTGGCCGAGATTTCCGGCTATGGCCTGCTCGGCTTCCGCGACCCCTACGGCATCCGGCCGCTGTGTTTCGGCATCAACGAGACCGACAGCGGGAGCGAGTACATGATCGCGTCCGAATCGGTCGCGCTCGAAGGCAACGGTTTTCGGCTGGTGCGCGACGTCGCCCCGGGCGAGGCGATCTTCGTTGCGCACGACGGCCGCTTCTACAGCCAGAAGTGCGCCGAGACCCCGTCGCTGAATCCGTGCATCTTCGAGTACGTCTACTTGGCACGCCCGGACTCGCTGATCGACGGGGTCTCCGTCTACGGCGCACGCCTGAGGCTGGGCGAATACCTGGCGGATCGCGTGCGCGAGTCGATCCCCGACGGCGGCATCGACGTGGTGATGCCGATCCCGGATTCGAGCCGGCCGGCTGCGCTCGAACTGGCGCGCAAGCTCGACCTCGACTACCGCGAAGGATTCATCAAGAACCGCTACATCGGCCGCACGTTCATCATGCCGGGCCAGGCGGTGCGCAGAAAATCGGTGCGGCAGAAGCTGAACACCGTCGGCGTCGAATTCAAGGGCAGGAACGTGCTGCTGGTCGACGATTCGATCGTGCGCGGCACGACCATCCGCGAGATCGTGCAGATGGCGCGCGATGCCGGTGCGCGGAGGGTGATGGTCGCCTCGGCGGCACCTCCCGTGCGCTACCCGAACGTCTACGGCATCGACATGCCGACCCGCGCCGAGCTCATCGCCCATTCGCGCGGCGACGACGAAATCCGCCGCGAGATCGGCGCCGACGCACTGATCTACCAGCGGGTGGACGACCTCAAGCAGGCGGTTCGCGACTGCAATCCGCGGCTGACGAACTTCGAGGCGTCGTGCTTCGACGGCGAGTACATCACCGGCGACGTGACGCCTGCGTATCTCGACCGTGTCGAGCGAGCCCGCGAGCAGCCGCCTGCGGCAGCCGACGACGGCGCCCGCTCGCAGCTTTCGCTGGCCATCGAAACGGCTGACTGACCGCGGCGAGGCGGTGTAACATCCGCGCTTCCGGCGCCGATTTGAGTTCAGCTTGCGGGCGCCTAACAAATGCGGCTAAAGCGAGCGCCTGTTGAGACCCGCTCGGCCGCGCCGCGCGGGTCTTTCGTTTATGAGCCTCGATCAGCCTGACTTCGACACCCGCGCCGTGCGCGCGGGCACGCTTCGCAGCGAGTTCCACGAGCACAGCGAAGCGCTGTTCCTGACTTCCAGCTTCGTCTTCGACAGTGCGGCGCAGGCAGCGGCGCGCTTCGCAGGCGAGGACGAGGGCTTCGTCTACTCGCGCTTCGCCAATCCGACCGTGCGGATGTTCGAGCAGCGATTGGCGGCGCTGGAAGGTGGCGAGGACTGCCTGGCGACGAGTTCCGGCATGGCGGCGATCCTCTCGACCTGCCTGGCGACGCTGCGCACGGGCGATCACGTGCTGTGTGGTGCCAGCGTCTTCGGCGCGACGACCCAGCTTTTCTCGACCCTGCTCGCGCGCTTTGGCATCGAAGTCACCTACGTGCGCGGCAGCGATGCACAGGCGTGGCGCGACGCGGTGCGGCCAAACACGCGGCTGATGTACTGCGAGTCGCCGAGCAATCCGCTGATGGAACTGGTCGACCTCGAGGCGTTCGCCGCTGCCGGTCGCGACGCCGGCGCGCTCACGGTGGTCGACAACTGCCTGTGCACGCCCGCGCTGCAGCAGCCGCTCCGTTTCGGCGTCGACGTCGTAATTCATTCGGCCACCAAATCGATCGACGGGCAGGGCCGTGTCCTCGGCGGCGCCATTGTCGGCCGGCGGGCATTCATTCGCGACACGGTGTTGCCCGTGCTGCGCACGGCCGGGCCGAGCCTGTCGCCGTTCAACGCATGGGTGCTGCTCAAGGGACTCGAGACGCTCAGCCTTCGGTTGCGCGCGCAGTCGGCATCGGCCGCCGGACTGGCCCGCTTCCTCGAGGCGAATCCGGCGATCGAGCGCGTCTACTACCCGGGCCTCGAAAGCCACCCGCAGCACGCGCTCGCGCGACGCCAGCAGCAGGCGGCCGGCGCGGTGCTGTCGTTCGATCTTCGCGGCCCGGCGGATGATCTGCGCCGGCGCGCCTGGCGTGCCATCGACGCCACGAGCCTCATGTCGATCACGGCCAACCTCGGCGACACGCGTACGACGATCACCCACCCGGCCAGCACGACCCACAGCCGCCTGAGTGCGCAGCAGCGGCAGCAGGCCGGCATTGGCGAAGGGCTGGTTCGCATCGCAGTCGGACTGGAAGCGGTGGCCGATCTGCAGCGGGACCTGGCGTCTGCGCTGGATGCGGCCGGTTGAGTTCGGCGATCTGCCCGCTCATGGGCGGTCGATCGGCCGTTCGGCGAGGTAACCCATCCGCAGTACCGATGGTGGATTCCTTCCCGCCCGGCATGCGATATCGTTCCGGTCAATTTCAAGGTATCTGCCATGGTCAACGTACCCGATGACATCACTCTCGGACGGCTTTGCCGGAAGGCGGCGCAGGCCCTGGCTCGCGCGGGCCTCGACCGGCGAATCGACATCTATCGCGAAGTCGAGATCGATGATCCGGCGGTACAACTGATGCTGGGCCGGCCACATCGCCTGCGGGTGCGGGTGAAGATCACCGCCAGCAGCCTGCTGTTCGAGGGCGGTACCGAGCAGCAGGCGTCTGCCGGTTCGGCCGAAGCCGAACCAGGCGACGAAAGTGCAGCGATCGGCACACTCGGACCGATGACCTCGCAGCGCTGATTCCTGCCACGAGGCACAGGCGCCGCCGCCGGGCTCTGGCTTCGAGCGGCGAGATCTCTCTGGACAGTCCGGCCGAACGATCGCGCCCTTGCCGTGCAGATCGTGGTCCGCAGGAAGCGCAAAAAAAGCGGGCCGGCTATTCCCGGCCCGCTGGCTTGTGTTGATCGCGCTGGGTACTAATCGAGCTTGATCGAGCTCTTGGTCTTGTCGCGGCGCTTCTGCTCCTTCTCCTTGTACTCGGCCACGCACGACCCCTTGTCGACCATCACGCAGGCCAGGTACTCGCTGATTTCCATCAGCACGGCGCGGATGGCCTTGCCGGCCGGCGTGTTTTCATACTGGCCGAGGTTGCCGCCGAATCCACCCTTGAAGAGGCCGAGGTTCAGCCCGTAGCCGCCAGAGCGCGCCTCGACGGTTCGCGTGAAATCGAGCTCGCCCGTGGCGGCGTTGACGACGCGCAGGTCGACCGCGATGTAGGCGTCGTCCGAGCGGCCGCCGATCGAAATGCCGCCGAAGCTGATTCCGCCGCCCGTGCCCTGCGTCTTTTCCTCGTAGGCGCTGACCGTGCCGAGCACGAGATACTGCGCGCCGGTCAATTGTCCGATCTTCGCCGCGGTCCCTGGGCGCACTCGCCCAGAGGCGCCGAGATCCTGCTCGACCAGGACGCTTTCGAGCTTGCTGCGCTCGACGACCCTGAACTTCTCCGTCCCTGCAAGCTCGTTGCTGAGCATGCCCGACAGTTCCCACCCCACTCCGCCGCGCCACCAGCCAGCGCTGGTCTGGTTGCGGAATTCGGCCACGCCGAGTACCGGCTTGTCGGCCGCCGCGGCGGCACCGCTCAGCAGCAGTCCCAGCAACATCACCCCCACCGATTGCAAGCGTGTCATTTCGGATCGCCTCCCGTCGTGTTGGCCAGCGCAATGCGGCGAGTATAGAGACGAGTCAATGGATTTCGCACCGCAGCGGCGATCGGCGCGGCCATCCGCGGCGCTGAGCGGCGGACGGGGCCCGAAGAAGGCGCTTCTCAGTATTCTTCGGCGCTCACACAGGAGGATCGTCGTGGTTTCGATGACACCATATCTATCGCTCGCCGCGATCGGACCCGCGGCGGGTTCGGCCATCGGCCGACACCTGGAGACGACCTTTCGTGACATGGTGCACGGCGAGAACGTCGCCAAAGAGGCGGCATTTCTGAGGCTGATCTCGAACGAGCCGCATCCGCTCGGGAACATGGCCTTGCTGTCGGCGCCGGTGGATTCGAGCTCCGCCCGCGCGGCGGTCGAACCGCTCGTTGCCAGTGGGATGCCGTCGGCGGTGCTGTTCCCGGATCTGGAAGTTCCCCCGGCCATCGATGCCTACCTTTCCGAATGTGGCTTCGCATCGCACGGCGCGTTGCCGGCGATGGGTGTCGATATCGTGCGCCTGAAGGCGACCACATTGCCGGACGGCTATGAATTCGTCAGGGTCGGAGAGGGTCCGGACGGAGAGGAGTGGGTCCACCAGTTTGCGATTGGCTACGAACTCCCGCTTGGCGTGGCGCGCTGTTTCTCGCCCGTCTCGCTGCGGGCGAGCACGTCTCCGGGTGCACCGATGCAGTTCTTTGCCATCCGCAAGGGCGGGACGATCGTCAGCACTTCGGTGTGCTGCCTGAAGGACGGCGTCGCCGGAATCTATTGCGTGTCGACGGTTCCCGAGGAGCGCCGCAGAGGGCTCGGCGAGCACGTCACCGCCGAGCCGCTGCGCCTAGCAGCGCGCCTGGGTTACGGAGTCGGGATCCTGCAGTCTTCGGAAGCCGGCTACCCGATCTACAAGAATCTGGGCTTTGCCGATTTCGGCGGCGTGCCGATCTATCTCCGGATCCCGGGCTGAATCGCTGCAGCCCGCGCTGGCGCGCGGCTGCCGATGTGACCGCGGGGAGACGCGACCGTGCGGAGGCAGCGCGCCGGCGCGAGGTCGCAGCATCCAGTCAATCGTGATGGGGGGAGAGGCTGACGACCGTCGCGGTAAATGGCCGTCGCAATCACGATGAAGGACGGGTCGTCATGGTGCAGGCGGTTTTCGAATGCCCATAGCGACCGTGTTGCGTGGCTGCGTCGAGCACACACCAGAGAGCAGCCCCTGGCTGGCCCGGCCCTCCGATCGGGACTCGGGCCGGGGACTGGCGAATCAGGAAGTTGCTCCGGCTGTCGCGGCAAGTCCCGCTCGCACGCGCTCGGCGCGTGCTTTCAGCGCGTGGTTCATGATGAAGAAGGCTTCTTCCATCGCTCGCTGGCGCCCTCTTGCCATCACCGAGGCGAAGAGCCCCTGAATCTGCTCGGTCTGGTGGAAACGCACGCCACCGGCCGGCAGCGATTCGATCCGGAAGCGGTGTTCCGTGGCGAAAAAGCCGGGCGCAAGCCGCCTCTGGCGCCAGCGCAACTCGCGAGGCTCTCTCACGTAGGTGAGCGTGGAACTCGTCGACGACGGCGCACGTCCATGGCGTTTGAGGGTGACTCGCAGCGCGTTCCCGTGGTCTGGCTTGCCCAGGATCGCGCGGATGAACGGGTTCCAGCGCTTGTACGAACCGAAGTCAGTCAATATGGCCCAGACCAGCGACGCGGGAGCGTCGATGTCGATGCTTGAGCGTATCTGCTGCATTGGCGCAGTATGGACCTTGCGCGTGGCGAAGGCCGACAAGATTACGGACTAGCAGGCATCGACGCGGACGTGGGATGTCGCTCATGTGCGCAGCTGACCCGTGAAATCTACGGATCGATTCGGAA
>JAHEDN010000119.1 GCA_024641225.1 Burkholderiales bacterium
GCAGGGCATCCGGATCGGCGTGACCACGGGCTTCACGCGCGACATGCTCGACATCCTGCTCGACGGCGGCGCGAAGCAGGGCTTCGTCCCGGATACCGCGTGCGCCGGCGACGAGGTCGAGATGCCGCGACCGACCGCCTACATGGTGATCAAGAATCTCGAGCGCCTGGGCGTGTACAACCTCGAGAACGCGATGCGCCGCACCGTCAAGGTCGACGACACGGTATCCGGGGCCGGCGAGGGGGCGCCGCTGTGCTGGCGGGTCGGGGTCTCGAAGTGGAGCAACTACGTGGCCGATAGCTGGGACGCGGTGCGCAGGATGAGCGCGGCGGAACTGGAGGCGCGCGAGCAGGCGTCCAAGGAAAAGCTGGCCAGGGAAAGCGGTGCGCACTACGCGATCGACGACCTGCGCGACCTGCCGGCGGTGATCGCGGACATCAACCAGCGCCTCGCCGCGGGCGAGAATCCATAGCCAACCCGCGCAGTTTTTCGGAGACTTCGATGATCCGCGGAAACGACCCGATCCTGCTGACGCCCGGACCGCTGACGACGTCGCTCGAGACCAAGCAGGCGATGCTGCGCGACTGGGGTTCCTGGGACGCCGGGTTCAACGCGATCACGGCCAGCATCTGCCGCGACCTCGTGGCAATCGCTCACGGCGGCGAGCAGTACGTGTGCGTGCCGATGCAGGGCAGCGGCACCTTTGCCGTCGAGGCGGCGATCGGAAATCTGGTGCCGCGCGAAGGCAGGGTGCTGGTGCCGAACAATGGCGCCTACTGCGCGCGCATCGTCAGGATCTGCCGCTACCTGAACCGCGCAGTGGCCGACCTGCCGATCGCCGAGGACCGGCCGGCGACCGCGGCGGCGGTCGACGCGGCGCTGGCGGCCGATCCGTCGATCAGCCACGTGGCGCTCGTTCATTGCGAAACGGGTGCCGGCCTGCGCAATGACCTCGAAGGAATCGCGCAGGTCTGCCGCGCGCGCGGCAAGGGGCTGATCGTCGATGCGATGAGTTCGTTCGCCGCGCTGCCGATCGATGTCGGCGTCACGCCGCTCGATGCGCTGATTGCCGCCAGCGGCAAGTGCCTCGAAGGCGTCCCCGGCATGGGCTTCGTGATCGTCCGGCGCGACGTACTCGAAGCCAGCGCCGGCAACTCGCACTCGCTGGCGATGGACCTGCACGATCAGTACGCGTACATGCAGCGCACCACGCAGTGGCGCTTCACGCCGCCGACACACGTGGTCGCGGCACTGCGCGCCGCCATCGACCAGTTCGTTGCCGAAGGGGGCCAACCGGCGCGGGGCGCGCGCTATGCGGAAAACTGCGCCACGCTGATCGAAGGCATGCGTGTGCTCGGCTTCCGGCCGCACCTCGAGCCGGGGGTGCAGGCACCGATCATCGTCACCTTTCACGCGCCGTCGGATCCGGGATACGAGTTCAAGGCTTTTTACGGCAGGGTGCGCGCAAGGGGCTACATCCTTTATCCGGGCAAGCTGACCCAGGTCGAGACGTTCCGCGTCGGCTGCATCGGCGCGATCGATTCCAACGAAATGCGCAATGTCGTCGCGGCGATCGACGCTACCCTGAAAGACATGGGCATTGGCAGCGCCGCGCCGGCCCTGCGCGCAGCATAGGCGCCAGCCAGCGCCGAGAGTCACCCACAACCGGGCACGGAGAGTACTGATGAAGATCGGCGTTCCGAAGGAAATCAAGGTCCACGAGTACCGCGTCGGCCTGACGCCGTCGTCGGTGCGCGAAGTCGTCGCGCAAGGCCATCCGGTGCTGGTCGAGACGCAGGCCGGCGCGGGCATCGGTGCCACCGACGCCGACTACCAGCGCGCCGGTGCGACGATCGTCGGCGGCGCAGCCGACGTTTTCGCCGGCGCGGACATGATCGTCAAGGTCAAGGAACCGCAGGCCGTCGAGCGCAGGATGCTGCGCGAGGGGCAGTTGCTTTTTACCTACCTGCACCTGGCGCCCGACCCCGAGCAGGCGCGCGACCTGATCGAAAGCGGTGCGATCTGCATCGCCTACGAGACCGTCACTTCGAAGGCCGGGGGGCTGCCGCTGCTGGCGCCGATGTCGGAAGTGGCCG
The DNA here is from genome assembly GCA_024641225.1 of Burkholderiales bacterium. GTDB lineage: Bacteria > Pseudomonadota > Gammaproteobacteria > Burkholderiales > Burkholderiaceae_F > JADJWR01. The sequence goes on from JAHEDN010000119.1 coordinate 2,097, forward strand.
GACGGATGAGCGTGCAGGCCGGCGCGCACTGCCTGGAGCGCGCCATTGGGGGCATGGGCATCCTGCTCGGAGGCGTGGCCGGCGTGCCGCCGGCACGCATCGTGATCCTCGGTGCCGGCGTGGTCGGCCGGAACGCGGCGCAGATGGCAGTCGGCAGCGGCGCGCAGGTGGTGGTGATCGACAAGTCGACCGATGCCCTGCGCCACCTCGACGCGATGCTCGGCAGCCGCGTAATCACGGTCTTTTCCAACCGCGACAACGTCGAGCGCGAGGTGCTGCGCGCCGACCTGGTGATCTCCGGCGTGCTGGTGCCGGGGGCGGCGGCGCCGAAGCTCGTCACCCGCGAGATGCTCGGCCGGATGAAGCAGGGCTCGGTGATCGTCGACGTGGCGATCGACCAGGGCGGCAGTGCCGAGACGTCGCGGCCGACCACGCATGCCGAGCCGACCTACGTCATAGACAACGTCGTGCACTACTGTGTCGCCAACATGCCCGGTGCGGTGCCGCGCACCTCGACCTACGCGCTGAACAACGCCACGCTGCCTTTCGTTCTCGCGCTGGCCGATCGCGGCTGGCGCGAAGCGCTGAACCGCGACCCGCACCTGAAGGCGGGACTGAACGTCGCGGCGGGACGGGTGACCTACCGGGAAGTCGCTGAGGCGCTGAGTCTGTCGTACACGCCGGCCGACGCCGTTCTCGCGTGACACGCGCGCCCGGGTCACCCCGACGCAGCGCCTCGCGGCGGCATCGATGACGCTGGCCGTCTCGGCGGCCGTGCTGCTGGCGGCGCTGCTGCACGCCAGCTGGAACGCGATGATCAAGGGCGGCGGCGATGTCCTGCACGACACCGCGGGGATCGTCGTCGGAGCGATGCTGATCACGGCGCCGTTCCTGCTGGTGGTGCCTTTCCCCGTGGCGGCGGCCTGGCCGTTCATCGCCGCGTCGGTCACCGTGCACCTCGCCTACTACTGGTTGATGATCTCGGCCTACAAAGCCGGCGAGCTCTCGCTCGTCTACCCGCTGATGCGTGGCGTGGCGCCGCTGATCACCGCGGTGGCCGGCGTGGCGGCGCTGGGCGAGATGCCGGCGCCCGTGGCCTGGTTCGGCATGCTGCTGATCTCGGCCGGCGTCTTCACGCTCAGCTATCGCGCGCTCGGCCATGCGCCGTCGCGGGTCGCCATCGGTTTTGCGCTCGCCAACGCGGCGGTGATCGCGCTGTACACCCTGCTCGACGGCAAGGGCGCGCGCGTTTCCGGCAACGCATGGAGCTACATCGTCTGGCTGTTCGTGCTTGACGGCATCCCTTTTTCCCTGTGGATGCTCGCCACCCGGCGCGCCACGTTCATCGCCAACCTGAGAAGCCGCGGCCGGCGGGCGCTGGTTGGCGGTGGCCTTTCCGCGGGCGCATATGCGATCTCGGTGTGGGCGATGACCAAGGCGCCGGTAGCGCTGGTCGCGTCGCTTCGCGAGACCTCGGTGCTGTTTGCCACGGTGATCGGTGCCCGGTTGCTCCACGAGCGCCTCTCGCTACGCCGCTGGGGCGGTGTTGTGGCGGTCGTGATAGGCGTCGTTGCGTTGAAGGCGGCCTGAGCGGCACGTTCTGTCGTCGTCCCTCGGGGGCCTGAGGCAGCGCACTGAACGCCGGTCCAGACCGCCGGCCGAACGGCGCTCCCGGCTTGTGCGGAGGGTGTGTTCGTCATTACGCTCCGCGGGTCGTCCGCGCCAGGATCGAATCCGTGCGCCTGTTCCCATCACTGCTGTTTTCCGTCGTGCTGACCGGTTGCGTGGCCTTCGAGCCCGCATTGCCGACCGCAGAGGTCGCCGCCTTTTCGGGCAACCCGCCGGGAGCGGAGGTGCCGCGGCATTGGCGGCCACTGGTCATCACTCGCGCCAAGGCCACCACCCGATACCGGCTGATCTACGACGAACAGGCGCGCGCGGTAGTCGTCCACGCGAGCGCCGCGCGTTCCGCGAGCGGACTCAGGCAGCCGCTCGACATCGATCCTTTGGCAAGGCCACGGGTGGCTTGGCGCTGGAGAGTGCTCGACCTGATCGCCGGGGCCGACAACCGCGACCGCTATGCCGAGGATTCGCCGGTTCGCCTGTTGCTGTTCTTCGACGGCGACAAACGGCGCCTGCCGGCGCGCGACCAGGTGGCGCTCGAAATGGCGCAGATGGTCAGTGGCGAGAGCGTGCCTTATGCGACGCTCGTCTACATGTGGGAGAACCGCCAGCCGGTCGGCACGGTGATCGAGAGCGCGCATACCGGCCGCGTCAGGATGGTGGTCGCCGGGAGTGGCCGCGACAGGCTCGGGCAGTGGAAGCGCTTCGAGCGCGACTATGTCGCCGATTTCGAGCGCGCCTTCGACGAACGGCCGGGTCGGCTGATCGGCGTCGGCATCATGACCGACACCGACAACACCGGAGCCGAGATCGAAGCCTTCTACGGCGATATCGAGCTGCGCAGAGGGTCCTGAAGCCGAACTGCCGTCGCCCGGCGGGCGTCAGCGAGGCGCTGGTCACGACGCGGCTGGCAGCGGATCCCTGTCGACCCGGCCGATGTCGACGAGAAAGTGGGCGTTGCCAATGGCGGCCCCACTCCTTCTTCTTGGCCCGACCGGAACATCGGGTCCGCGTCACTTCAGTGCCGCATTACCCCATAGTTCCTTCAGCCGCGCGTCGCGCCCGCAGCCGCTGCGGTAGAAGTTGTAGCGGACCGGATTCTTCCTGTAGTAGTCCTGGTGGTACTCCTCGGCCGGGTAGAACGTCGTTGCCGTCTCGATCGGTGTGACGATCGGCGCCTTGAACGGCTTGCGTTTCTCGAGCGCCGCCTTCGATGCCTCCGCTGCCCGGCGTTGTGCCTCGTCGTGCACGAAGATGCCGGTGCGGTACTGCGAGCCGACGTCGCAGAACTGCCGGTCCTTGACGGTTGGATCCACATTGACCCAGAACACTTCGAGGAGCTTCTCGTAGCTGACCTTGCGCGGGTCGTAGACGATTTCGACCGCTTCGGCGTAACCGGTGCCGCCGCCGGAAACCTGTTCGTAGGTCGGATTCGGGCTCCTTCCGCCGATGTATCCGGACGTGGTCGAAACGACGCCCGCAACCTTGTCGAAATCCGCCTCCATGCACCAGAAGCAGCCTCCGGCGAAGGTGGCCTTGGCGAGCGCCGGGGATTGCGTGCCCTGGCCGAACGCCGGAAGGGCAATTGCGGCCAGGACCGCCGTGCCCAGCATGAGCCGCAGGTTCATGCCTCCTCCGGCAAGAAATTCAGCGCCACGCCGTTGTTGCAGTAACGCTTGCCGGTCGGCGCCGGGCCGTCGTTGAACACGTGGCCATGATGGCCGCCGCAGCGTGCGCAGTGATACTCGGTGCGCGGGATGATCAGCTTGAAGTCGGTTCTGGTCTTGATCGCCCCCGGCAGCATGGTGAAGAAGCTCGGCCAGCCGGTGCCGCTGTCGAACTTCATCGCGGACGTGAACAGCGCCAGATCGCAGCCGGCGCAGTGATACGTGCCGGTGCGCTTTTCGGCATTCAGCGGGCTGGTGAACGGGCGTTCGGTTCCCTCGCGCCGCAGCACGGCATATTGCTCGGGCGTAAGCCGCGCGCGCCACTCGGCATCGGAGAGCTCGAGCGGTGCGATCTGGGTCGGTCCCGTGGCGGCAGCGGGCGCCGCGGCGGGCGCAGCCACCAGCGCGGTCAAAGTGGACAGGAAACTACGTCGGGTCATCATGGCGCTCCTCACGGAGATATGGATTACGCCGGTTAGTCGTCAATGGCCGCGGTTTCTTTCAGCAGCCGCCACGGAATCTTCGACAGCCGTCCCGGACGGGCGTTCACGCGTGCTTCGATTTCCGAGGCCGTCGGTGTGGCTCACGGTATATTCCGCCGCCATGACAACCCGGCCGGCCGCAGGGTAATCGGCCCGGTTTCCTGCTGGATCTCCAGATGTTCGCGTTCATCGTCCGCCGCCTGGTGCAAGCGATCCTCGTGATGCTGACGGTTGCTTTTGTGGCATTCCTGCTGTTTCAGTACGTCGGCGATCCGGTGGCGCAGATGCTCGGCCAGGACGCCACGCCTGAAGACCGTGCGCGGCTGCGCACGGAACTCGGGCTCGATCAGCCGTTCTTTGTACAGTTCGCCGCCTTTGCCGGCAACGCGGCGCAGGGTGATTTCGGCCTGAGCCTGCGCCAGGGTCGCGCCGTGTCGTCGCTGATCAAGGAACGGCTGCCGGCCACGCTGGAACTGTCGTTCGCGGCGGCGATCATCGCCATCGTGGTCGGCATTCCGGCCGGCGTGTACACGGCGCTGCGTCGGAATTCCTGGTTCGCGCACGCGCTGCTTGCGACGTCGCTGGTCGGCGTATCGCTGCCGACCTTCCTGATCGGCATCCTTTTCATCCTCGTCTTCGCCGTGCAGCTCGGCTGGTTGCCGTCGTTCGGCCGCGGCGACACGGTTGCCGTCGGCTGGTGGACCACTGGCCTGCTGACCGTCAAGGGCTGGCAGCACCTGATCCTGCCGTCGATCACGCTTTCGCTGTTCCAGCTGACGCTGATCCTGCGCCTGGTGCGCGCCGAGATGCTCGAAGTCCTGCGTACCGACTACATCAAATTCGCGCGCGCCCGCGGACTGACCAATCGCGCCGTGCACTTCGGCCACGCGCTGAAGAACACGCTGGTGCCGGTGATCACGATCACCGGACTGCAGCTGGGAGGCATCATCGCCTTCGCGATCGTCACCGAGACCGTGTTCCAGTGGCCCGGGATGGGGCTGCTGTTCATCCAGAGCGTGCAGTTCGCCGACATTCCGGTGATGGCCGCGTATCTGTGCCTGATCGCGCTCGTCTTCGTGCTGATCAACCTGATCGTCGACCTGCTGTATTTCGCGGTCGACCCGCGCCTGCGCATCGACCGCGCATCGCTGGCGCACTGAACTTGAATGAACGCCTATCTCGGCCTCGCGCTGAAGTCTCCGGTGTCGTTCGTGCTGGCCGAGCACGAGAGGCTCACTGCAATCCGGCGTGATCTGCACGCGCATCCGGAGATCGGCTTCGAGGAACATCGCACGGCGGCGCTGGTCGCCGAGCGGTTGCACCACTGGGGCATCGAGGTGCAAACCGGTATTGGCCGCACTGGCGTGGTCGGCGTCATCCGGGGCCGGCAGGACGGCTCGGGCAGGGCGATCGGACTGCGCGCCGACATGGATGCGCTGCCGATCGACGAGGAAAACGAGTTCGCACACCGTTCGACCCGCGCCGGTCTGATGCATGGTTGCGGGCACGACGGTCACACGACGATGCTGCTTGGC
>JAHEDN010000120.1 GCA_024641225.1 Burkholderiales bacterium
GGCGGCGGGCCTGCCGCCGCTGAACGGCTTCGTCTCCGAGTGGCTGCTGCTGCAGAGCTTCCTGTTCACGCTCGGCCTTCCGGGCACCTTCGTCAACAACCTGGTGCCGGTCGTGGCTGCTGGCGTGGCCCTGGTCGCAGCGCTCGGCGGCTACGTAATGGTGAAATTCTTCGGCGTCATTTTCCTCGGCCAGCCGCGCGAGCCGAAACTGGCCGCGTCGCACGATGCCGCGCGCTGGGAACGGGTCGGGCTCGTCTGGCTGGGCGTGGCCTGCGTGGTCCTGGGCCTGCTGCCGGGCCAGGTGATCGCGCTGATCGATCCGGTGACCCGGGTGCTGGTAGGCGCCGGCATCGGCCCGCAGGTCGCCTCGCACGGCTGGCTGTTCCTCGCCCCGGTGGCACCCGAGCGCGCCAGCTACAGCCCGCTGCTGTTCCTGCTGCTGGTGGCGACGAGCTTCGCGCTGGCATTCGTGCTGGTGCGCCGGCTCTACCACGGCAGGCTGCGTCGCGCGGCGCCGTGGGATTGCGGCTACCCGCTGCTCAATGCGCGGATGCAGGACACCGCCGAGGGTTTCGGACAGCCGATCCGCCAGGTGTTCGAGCCGTTCTTCCGCATCGACCGCCACCTGCCGAGCCCGTTCGATCGCGAGCCGGTCTATCGACTCGAGGCGACCGATCATTTCTGGCACTGGCTGTACCTGCCGGTGGCGCGCGCCACCGAGGGCGTCTCCCGGATCGTCGGCCTGCTCCAGCAGGGCCGCATCGCAACCTACCTGATGTACAGCTTCGTCACGCTGCTGCTGATGCTGCTGCTGGTGTTCCGATGACCACCCTGTACAGCTTCATCGCGCAACTGCTCGCCGTCGTCGTCGCGGTGGCCGGCGCGCCGCTGCTCACGGGCTGGATCAACCAGTGCCGCGCCTGGCTGCAGAACAGGAGCGCGCCGCCGCTGCTGCTGCCCTACCGCACGCTGCACAAGCTGTTCTGGAAGGAGTCCGTCGTCGCGGAGAACGCCAGTCCGCTGTTCCGCGGCGCGCCGTACATCGTCTTCGGCGCGATGGTGCTGGCCTGCGGCATCGTGCCGAGCCTGTCGACCGACCTGCCGCTGGCGCCGGCCGCCGACGCGATCGCGCTGGTCGGCCTGTTCGCGCTGGCGCGCGTGTTCATCTCGCTGGCGGCGATGGACATCGGCACCGCGTTTGGCACGCTCGGCGCGCGGCGCGAGATGCTGGTCGGCTTTCTCGCCGAACCGGCGCTGCTGATGGTGCTGTTCACGGCCGCCTTCATCACCCAGACCACGTCGCTGGCCAACATCGTCGAAGCGATGTCCGGTCAGGAACTCGCGATCTATCCGAGCCTCGCCTTCGCCGGCGTGGCCTTCACGATGGTCTCGCTGGCCGAGAACGCGCGCGTGCCGGTCGACAACCCGGCAACTCACCTCGAACTGACGATGATCCACGAGGCGCTGATCCTCGAGTACTCCGGCCGCCACCTGGCGCTCATCGAGTGGGCGGCGAGCCTGAAGCTGTTCGCCTACTCGTCGATCGGCATCGCGATCTTCTTTCCCTGGGGCATCGCCCAGGTGCACGAGCCGGTAAGCATGCTGCTGGCGGCTCCGGTGCTGGTCCTCAAGCTCGCCGTCGGCGGCGCGGCGCTCGCCCTGATCGAGACGCTGTCGGCCAAGATGCGCATCTTCCGCGTGCCCGAGTTCCTCGCCGGCGCGTTCCTGCTGGCGGTGATCGGCATCCTCGTGCACTTCCTGCTGGGCGCGTGACGGCGATGCCGGGACTGGTCACCCAGCTGGTCAACCTCTTCGCTGCGGTGCTGCTGCTGCTTTCGTTCGGGCTGCTGGCGCAGCGGCGCGTGCTGTCGCTGATCCACCTGTTCACGCTGCAGGGCATCACGCTGACCGCGTCGACCACGGTGATGGCGTTCTTCACCGAGCAGCCGCACCTGTACTGGTCGGCGGCGATCACGCTGGTGCTGAAGGTGCTGGTGATGCCGTGGCTGCTGCACCGGATGACCGAGCGGCTGAACGTCCGCTGGGACGTGGAGACGCTGATCAACATCCCGACCACGATGCTGCTCGGCATCGTGCTGGTGATATTCGCGTTCAACCTGGCGGCGCCGATCTCCGGGCTGTCGGCCTCGGTGGCGCGCGGCACGCTCGGCATCGCGCTGGCCTGCGTGCTGCTGTCGTTCCTGATGATGATCACGCGCACCAAGGCGATCCCGCAGGTGATCGGCTTCCTGGCGATGGAGAACGCGCTGTTTTTCGCCGCCACCAGCGCCACCTACGGCATGCCGATGGTGGTCGAACTCGGCATCGCGCTCGACGTACTGGTGGCGCTGATCATCCTCGGCGTGTTCATGTTCCAGATCCGCGAACAGTTCGACAGCCTGGACATCCGTCACCTCGAGCAGCTCAAGGAAGACTGAGGGCCCTGACGATGGAAGCGCTGCTCGCCATCCTCGGCATCCCGCTCGCGGGCGCGGTCGTGCTCGGCCTGGTCGGCCATCGCGACGGCGCCGCGACCGTGAACATCGGCTTCAGCCTGGCGACCTTCGTCGCCTCGGCAGTGCTGACCGCGCAGATCGTCGCCGGCGGGCCGATCCTGGTGCTGCAGCAGCAGTTCTTCGTCGATTCGCTCAATGTCTTCCTGGTCGCGCTGACCGCCTTCGTTGCCTTCACGACCGCGCTGTTCGCGCGGCCCTACATGCGCGTCGAGCGCGACCACGGCAAGATGACGCCGCCGCGCATGCGCCTGTTCCACAGCATGTACCAGCTGTTCTCCTTCACCATGCTGCTGGCCCTGACCACCAACAACATGGGCCTGCTGTGGGTGGCGATGGAAGCGGCCACGCTGGCCACCGTGCTGCTGGTCGCCGTCTACCGCACGCCGGCCAGCCTCGAAGCCGCGTGGAAATACTTCATCCTGTGCGGCGTGGGCATCGCGCAGGCGCTGTTCGGCACCATCCTGCTGTATCTCGCCGCCGAGCGGCTGATCGGTGCCGGGGGCGGCGGCCTGCTGTGGACCAACCTGGATGCCGTGAAGCACCAGCTCGAACCGACGGTGATCGCGCTGGCCTTCGTCTTCCTGCTGGTCGGCTACGGCACCAAGGTCGGGTTGGCGCCGCTGCACAACTGGCTGCCCGATGCGCACGCCGAGGGCCCGACGCCGATCTCGGCGGTGCTCTCCGGGCTGCTGCTCAACGTGGCGCTGTACGCCGTGCTCCGCTGCAAGGTGCTGGCCGACGGGGCGCTGGCCACGCGCTTCGCCGGCGAACTGATGATGGCCTTCGGCCTGCTGTCGGTCGTTCTGGCGGCGTTCTTCCTCTCGCGCCAGCGCGACATCAAGCGGATGTTCGCCTACTCGTCGATCGAGCACATGGGGCTCATCGCCTTTGCCTTCGGCATGGGCGGGCCGATCGCCAGCTTCGCCGGGCTGCTGCACATGACCGTGCACTCGCTGGTGAAATCCGCCATCTTCTTCGCTGTCGGCCACGCCGCGCAGAAGGCCGGCACGCAGGTCATGGACAACATCCGCGGCCTGGTGCGCGTGAACCCGACGGTCGGCTGGGGACTGATGATCGGCTCGCTCGCCATCCTCGGAATGCCGCCGTTCGGCGTGTTCGCCAGCGAGTTCCTGATCCTGACCACCGCGATGCGCGAGTATCCGTGGACCACGCCGTTCCTGCTGCTCGCGCTCGGCGTCGCGTTCGCCTCGGTGTTGGCGAAGGTGCAGCCGATGGTCTTCGGCGAGACCAACGTCAAGCCGCTGGCCCACCCGCCGGCGATCGCGCCCGTTTTCGTCCATCTCGGCCTGGCGCTTCTGCTCGGCCTGTACATCCCGCCGTACCTGGACGCCTGGTACCAGCAGGCCGCCCGGCTGGTGTCGGGAGGCTGAACGATGCGCATCGCCGAGATGCCCTTCGATATGAAACGCCTCGCCGGCGCGATGCCGGTCTCCGTCGGCGACGTCGACGAAGCGCTGTGGTTGGCCACCGCCCAGGCGTTCGCTGCGGCGGGCGGGCGCCTGGTGGCGCTGTGGGGCTCGGACCGGCGCGGCCTCGGTGAAGGGTTCGTCGTGTTCGCCGCCTACGCTGCAACCGATGGCCTGGCCTGCCTGCGCCTGCCGGTCTCCGGCGATCCGCCCGAGTACCCGGACATCTCGGCGCTGTTTGCGCCGGCCGGCCGGATGCAGCGTGCGGCCTTCGACACGCTCGGCGTCCGCGCGCGCGGCGCGATCGATCAGCGTCCCTGGCTGCGCCACGCGGCCTGGCCGGTGGATTTCTTCCCCTTGCGGCGCGATGCCGACGGCGCGCGCGCCTTCGAAGTCGAGCAGGAGCATTACGAGTTCGTCACCGTCGCCGGCGACGGGGTGCACGAGATCCCGGTCGGGCCGATCCACGCCGGAATCATCGAGCCGGGACACTTTCGCTTCTCGATCGTCGGCGAGAAAGTGCTTCGCCTCGAGCAGCGGCTCGGTTACGTGCACAAGGGCATCGAGAAGCGCTTCGACGGCATGCCGCTCGCCGAGGCGCACCGTCTCGCCGGACGCGTGTCAGGCGATTCGACGGTGGCCTACGCGTGGGCGTACGCGATGGCGGCCGAATCGATCGCCGGCGGCGGGATTCCTCCGCGCGCCGCCTGGCTGCGTGCGCTGCTGCTAGAACGCGAGCGCGTGGCCAATCACCTCGGCGACCTCGGCGCGCTCGGCAACGACGCGGCGCTCGCCTTCGGGCTGGCGCAGTTCTCGCGCCTGCGCGAACAGTGGCTGCGCGCCAACGCCGAGGTCTTCGGCCACCGGCTGCTGATGGACCGCATCGTGCCGGGCGGTGTCGATTTCGATCCGTACGCCAGCGCGCTCGACCGGCTGCTCGGGCAATGCGACGAGATCGAAGGCGAGGTGCGCAGCCTGCGCGCGATCTACGACGAGCACGCCGGCCTTCAGGACCGCTTCCAGACGACGGGGATCGTGACGCCGGAACTGGCCGCCCGGCTCGGCCTGACCGGGCTGGCGGGCCGCGCGAGCGGACAGGCAAGCGACCTGCGCGTCGACCTGCCCTGCCCGCCCTACGACGCGTTGAACGTGCAGCGCGCCGGCGACGACCGCGGCGATGTCGCCGCGCGGGTGGCGGTGCGCTTCGACGAGATCTTCGAGTCGCTGCGTCTCCTGCGGACCATCATCGGGAAGATGCCTTCGGGCGCGTCGCGCACGGAGCTGTCGGGCGCAGCCGCGCCCGGATTCGGCATCGGCCGGGTCGAAGGCTGGCGCGGCGAGGTGCTGGTCGCACTCGAAACCGATGGCCTGGCAAGGGTGCGCCGCTGTCATTGCCACGACCCGTCGTGGCAGAACTGGCCCGTGCTGGAGCACGCGGTGATCGGCAATATCGTTCCCGACTTTCCGCTGATCAACAAGTCGTTCAACCTCAGCTATTCCGGGCAGGACCTCTGATGCTTTTCATCGGGCGCCAGATCCTGAAGTCGGGCCTGTGCACGGAGAAGGCACCGGAGCCGAACGCGGCCTGGCGTCTTCATGGCGAGGGCATCCAGGACGAGATCCTCCGGCTGCTCGGCCGGGCGCTCACGATCCGCCAGGTCGATGCCGGCTCGTGCAACGGCTGCGAGCTCGAGATCCACGCGCTTAACAATCCCTACTACAACCTCGAAGGCCGCGGCATCCGGTTCGTGGCCAGCCCGCGCCACGCCGACATGCTGCTGGTCACCGGCCCGGTGGCGGCGAACATGAAGATCGCCGTGCAGCGGGCCCATGAGGCGACGCCCGATCCGAAGCTGGTGGTCGCGGTGGGCGAATGCGGCTGCACCGGCGGCATCTTCGGCGAGAGCTACGCCAGCTGCGGCCGCGTCGCCAACGTGATCCCGGTCGACGTCGCCGTCCCCGGTTGTCCGCCGCCGCCACTCGAGATCCTGCGCGGCATCCTCGGCGCCGTGGCGGCCAGGCAGCCGTAGCCGCTGCGGCATCCGGCGCCCTTGCCACGGGCTGCGGTCCGGACCGGCCCTGCGGCGGCGGGGGCGTGCGCCCGGCGACCGCCCGTAGAATCGCCGCAGAATTCCCGTTGCCCGACACGCTCTGCCATGGCCAGTTACGAGTCCGACATCACCCGCTTCCTGCACGAACTGAAGGAGAAGAAGCCCGACCTCGAGCGCAAGCAGCGCGAAGGCCGGGCGATCTGGTGGGACAAGGAGCTCGACTCCGAGCAACTGAAGCGCTGGCGGCAGTCGAAGGTGCCGCAGCGGCCCTACGTGTACCAGACTGAACGCGACCAGGTCGACTGAGGGGAACAGCTTATGCGCACGGACGGCCGCGAAAGCGACAACGTTGAAGACCGCCGCGGCGAAAGCGGCGCGCGCATGCCCGGCGGCATGCGAATCGGCCGCGGCGGGCTCGGACTCGGCACCATCGTCGTGGCGCTGGTGGCCTCGTACTTCCTCGGCATCGACCCGCGCATGGTGATGGGCGTGCTCGGCGGCCTCGACAGCGGCGCGCCGTCGCAGGTGCAGGTCCCTGCCGGGCCGGCGCCGAAACCGTCGGATGACGTCGGCCGCTTCGTTTCGGTCGTGCTCGCCGACACCGAGGACACCTGGCGTGCGCTTTTCCGCGAGGCAGGTGGTACGTACAGCGAACCGAAGCTGGTGCTGTTTTCGGGTGCGTATCCGACCGCCTGCGGCATGGGACAGTCGGCCGCCGGGCCGTTCTATTGCCCGGGTGACCAGAAGGTGTACATCGACCTCTCGTTCTTCCGCCTGCTGCAGGAACGGTTCCGCGCGCCAGGCGATTTTGCGCAGGCCTACGTGATCGCGCACGAGGTCGGCCACCACGTGCAGAACCTGCTGGGCATCACGGAAAAGACGAACGAGCTGCGCGGGCGGATGTCGGAGCGCGAGTACAACGCGATATCGGTGCGGGTCGAGCTTCAGGCCGACTGCTTCGCGGGCGTGTGGGCGCACCACGCCGACCGCATGCGGCAGATCCTCGAGCCGGGTGACCTGGAAGAGGCGCTGCGCGCCGCCAGCGCCATCGGCGACGACGTGCTGCAGAAACAGTCACAGGGCCACGTCGTGCCGGACTCGTTCACCCATGGCAGCGCCGAGCAGCGCGTGCGCTGGTTCCGCACCGGCATCGAGCGCGGTTCGATGCAGGCCTGCAATACCTTTGAGTCGCGCCACCCCTGAGGCAATCCGTCCGTCAGGGCATCTGGATCTTGCCGCCGCCGCCGGCGCCGAAGCCGCCGCCGGGACCAAACGCGCCGGCCGCGCCAGGTGGCGGCACAACGATCGACGAGGCCTGCTGGCGACGCAGGTCCTGCAGTTCGCGCACCGCACGCTCGAATCCGTCCTTGGCGGCAGCGCCGTACTTCGCGACAGCCTCCGCAAGC
>JAHEDN010000452.1 GCA_024641225.1 Burkholderiales bacterium
GGCGCGCGGCTGCCAGGTCCCACAACGCCTGGCCGACGCTCTTGAACACGATCGGCCCGCGTTCGGGCGCCGAGGCCGAACCGTCTGCCACTGCCGCGAGCGCGGTCACCGATGCCCAGTCGACGCCGGCCTGAAGAAGGTCGCCGGCCTCGTGGCGCGCGCCGTCGATGTCGTCGACGAACACCGCGGCGCGCCGCACCAGCGACGCGGGTAACTCGCACATCTGCGGCTGGTACGCACCCACGGCGGCAACGAAGGCGTCATCGCGAACGCGGTCTGCGAACAGCGCCGCGGTGGCGGTGGTTGCGGTGACGACTATGCGCGCCTGCGCAAGTGCCGCGTCCAGGTCGTCGACCACCTCGGCGGCGAGGCCGAGCTCGAGCGCGTATTGGGCAAGACGCTGCGCGCTCGCACGCGAGCGCGACGCAACGCTCACTTGCGTGACGCCACCCGCCGCCGCGAACGCGTCCAGATGCGAGCGGCCCTGCGCGCCGGCGCCGATCACGAGCATCCGCGCGCCGGCGCAGTGCGGTGCGAGCAGCCGCATCGCCAGCACCGAGAGTGCGGCGGTGCGCCGCGCGGTGGCGCTGGGCCCATCGAGCATCAGCACGCGCTCGCCGGTGTCGGCACGCATCAGCACCACCTCGCCCTGCAGGCTGGGCAGGCCACGGGCGGGGTTGTCGGCGTGCACCGTGACCAGCTTGGTGGCAGCGAACTCGCCGTCGGTCGCCGGCATCACGAGCAGGGCACCGCCGGGCAGCGCAAGCGCGAGGCGGTCCGGTGCCCGGGTGTGGCCACCGCTTCGCCGCAGCAGCATCGCGTGCAGCGCGTCCACGAGCGGTGCGATCGGCAGCACACGCGTGGTGGCTTCGGCGTCGAGGATCAGCATTGTTGCGGCTTGCGCTTGCGATCAGGCGAGGTGCCGCGCCTGGCGCGGCGGCGTTGCCGAGGGAGCCTGGCGCTCGGGCTGCGGCGCGGCGCAGGCCTCGTCGTCGATGCCGGCTTCTTCGCTCAGCCAGCGCTTGAGCAGCGCCGCCTGGCGCTCGAGCGAAAAGGCGTGCGTCGCGTCGGTATGGGCCCAGACCCAGTCGGAGAAGCGCATGAAACGTGCGAACGGCGCGTCGCCCAGCAGCAGCGCACGCGCGCGGGGAAAGCGTCCCGAGTTCGCGAAGATGTCCCAGTAGCGGGCGAAGCGCGCGATTCGCTGCATGTCGGTGAACGCGATCGCGTCGGTGGCCAGCACGTTGTAGGGCGGATCCGGATTGAAGCGCAATCCGTGCGACTCGGTGTGGCGTGCGATCGGCGCACCGCGCAGGCGCTTGAGGATGCCCAGCTGGATCTCCTGCGGGTCGAGCGCGATCAGCCGGTCGAAGCCGGCGCCGAAGCTCGCGAGATCCTCGCCCGGAAGGCCCGCGATCAGGTCCACGTGCAGGTGCGCACCGCTATGCCCGCGCAGCCACGCGATGTTGCATTCGGCGGCGGCGTTGTCCTGGCGCCGGCTGATCAGCGCCTGCACCTCCGGGTTCCAGGTCTGCACGCCGAATACCGGGTCGTGCGGCGCGGCGCGCAACCGCGCCTGGAAAAACTCCAGGATCGCCAGGCCAGTGCTCGTCTTGAGGTTGAAGGTGCGGTCCACGAACCTGAACCTGCGTGCCCCGCGCGCGTGCAGCCGCTGCAGATGCTCGAGTATGCGATCGAGCGGAAACGGTCTTGCGGTGCGATCGAGCGCCGAGAGGCAGAATTCGCAGCGGAACGGACAGCCGCGCGATGCCTCCACGAACAGGTGGCGATGCGCGATGTCGCCGTCGCTGTAAAAGGGGTAGGGAAGCGCGATCTCGGCCGGGTCGCAGTCCTCGCCCGCAATCACCTTGTTCAGCGGCCTGGGGCCGTCGAGCAGTTGTGCGGCAAGCCGCGCGAAACTCAACTCGCCGGGGCCGGTGACGACGTGGTCGGCGAGCGCGCAGATGCGTTGTTCGCCCACTTCGTGGCTCACCTCCGGGCCGCCGAGCACGATCCTCACCTGCGGAGCGATCCGCCGCAGCTGCGCGACCAGGCGGGTGGCCTCGTCCACGTTCCAGATGTAGACGCCGATCGCCACCACGCGCGGTCTCTCGCCGAGAATGCGCTCGACCATCGTTTCGGTGCGCACCCCGCAC
>JAHEDN010000001.1:0-22607 GCA_024641225.1 Burkholderiales bacterium
GCCCCCGGCGGCGTGCCGCTGGTCGACTGGGCACTCGCGGTCGCGGTGGCGATCTCGGTGCTCTACATCCCGTATGTGTTCGACGACCTGGCGTTCCGCGTCGGCAATCCGAGCACGCTCGACGTGGTGATGGGCACCGCGCTGGTCGTCGCGCTGCTCGAGGCGACGCGGCGTTCGATGGGCTGGCCGCTGCCGGTCATTGCGCTGGTGTTCATGACCTATTCGCTCTTCGGCGACAGTTTTCCGGGGCTGCTGCGGCATTCGGGGAACACCTGGGGGCAACTGGTCAACCACCTGTACCTGACCAGCCAGGGCATCTACGGCATCGCGGTCGGCGTGGTCGCGACCTACGTTTTCCACTTCGTGCTGTTCGGCGTGCTGGCCACGCGCATCGGGCTCGGACAGCTGTTTCTCGATGTCGCTTCGGCCGCGGCAGGCCGCTATGCCGGCGGGCCGGCCAAGGTCTCGGTGTTCGGCTCGGCGATGTTCGGCACGCTGTCGGGCTCGTCGGTGGCCAACGCGGTGACGGTCGGGTCGCTGACCATCCCGGCCATGATCCGCGTCGGCTATCCGCGCCATTTCGCGGCAGCGGTTGAGGCGACGGCCTCGACCGGCGGCCAGATCATGCCGCCGGTGATGGGCGCGGCGGCGTTCCTGATGATCGAGTTCCTGGCGCTGCCCTACCAGACGATCATCCTTGCCGCCGTGGTCCCGGCGTTCATGCACTTCTTCGGCGTGTTCATGCAGGTGCACTTCGAGGCCAAGCGAACCGGCCTGCGCGGCCTGACCGAGGCCGAGCTGCCGAAACTGCGGGATACCTTTACGCGGCGCTGGCCGACGCTGATCCCGCTCGCGCTGCTGATCAGCATCATCGTCAATGGCTACACGCCGTACCTCGCGGCGTTCGCCGGCATCTCGTCGTGCCTGATCGTCGGCCTGACCACGGTCGAGAAGGGCAACACGCTGCGCGGACTGTCGGCGCTGCTGGTGCTGCACGCGATCCTGGTGCTGCTGCTGTTCGGCGGCGCTCGCACCGAGTACATCGCGCTGTTCGTCGCCACAATCGTGGCCACGCCGTTCGTGTTGAAGCGGCTCGACATCCGGGGTCGCATCGGCCTTGCCACAGTCGTCGAGACGCTCGAGACCGGTGCCAAGTACGCGCTGGCGGTCGGCGCCGCCGCCGCCACGGTCGGCATCGTGATCGGCGTGGTCACGCTGACCGGCGTCGGTTTCAAGGTCAGCTACATCGTCACGTCGGCTGCGCAGTCGATCGCCGAGTTCGTCGTGCCGCTGCTGCCCGGCTTGCTGCAGCCGCAGGCGGTAATGCTGTTCGCCGCGCTGCTGATGACCGGCGTGGTCTGCATCCTGATGGGTGCCGGAATCCCGACCACTGCCAATTACCTGATCATGGTGACGGTGGCAGCGCCGACGCTGGTGCAGCTCGGCGTCGAGCCGATCGTCGCGCACTTCTTCGTCTTCTACTACGGCGTGCTGGCGGACATCACGCCGCCAGTGTGCATCGCCGCCTACGCGGCGGCCGGAATGGCGGGCTCCGAACCGTTCCGCACCGGCAACACCGCGTTCCGGCTCGGCCTCGGCAAGGCGCTGGTGCCGTTCGTGTTCGTGTTCGGGCCGTCGCTGCTTATCGTGACCAAGGGCTTCACCTGGGGCGACTTCGCGATCACGTTCTTCGGTTGTGCGCTGGGCATCGTTGCGCTGTCGGCAGCGCTGTCGCGCTGGTTCCTTCGCGAAATGTGGGTCTGGGAGCGCGGGCTCGCCGTCATGGCGGCGCTGCTGCTGATCGCGCCCGGCCTGCGCTCGACACTGATCGGGATGGTCGTGCTGGCACCTGTTGCGCTACGTCAGATCATCGCGTGGCGAACGAGCCGATCGGGCATGGCTGCCTGATGCTGCACCGCTACAATTCGCGCGTTCCTAGAGGGGTGAACCATGAACAAGATCTATCCGTCGGCGGCCAAGGCGCTCGCCGACGTCGTCGGCGATGGCCAGACCATCGCTGTCGGCGGCTTCGGCCTGTGCGGTATCCCCGAGGCGCTGATCGCGGCACTGCGCGACACGGGCGTGAAGAACCTGACCTGCGTCAGCAATAACGCCGGTGTCGACAACTTCGGACTCGGCGTGCTGCTGGCCACCCGGCAGGTGAAGAAGATGATCTCCTCCTACGTCGGCGAGAACAAGGAGTTCGAGCGCCAGTTCCTGTCCGGCGAACTTGAACTGGAGTTCACGCCGCAGGGCACGCTCGCCGAGCGCATGCGCGCCGGCGGCGCCGGCATCCCCGCGTTCTTCACCGCCACCGGGTACGGCACGGTGATTGCCGAGGGCAAGGAGGCGCGCGAGTTCGACGGCCCATGGGTAGGCCGCCACTACATCATGGAGCGCGGCATCCGCGCCGACGTCTCTCTGGTCAAGGCGTGGAAGGCCGACAAGGAAGGCAACCTCGTCTTCCGCAAGACCTCGCGCAACTTCAACCCGATGGTGGCGATGTGCGGCAAGGTGACGGTCGCCGAGGTCGAGCAGATCGTCGAGAACGGCGAGATCGATCCCGAGCACGTGCACACGCCGGGCATCTTCGTGCAGCGCCTGGTGCTCAACAGCAAGCCGGAAAAGCGCATCGAACAGCGCACCGTGCGCAAAGCCTAGGAGGACACAGATGGCCTGGACCCGTGAAGAAATGGCCGAGCGTGCGGCGCAGGAACTGCGCGACGGCTTCTACGTGAACCTTGGCATCGGACTTCCGACGCTGGTGGCCAACTACATCCCGCCCGGCATGAGCGTGATGCTGCAATCGGAGAACGGCCTGATGGGCATCGGGCCGTTTCCGACCGAGGAAGAGGTCGACGCGGACCTCATCAACGCCGGCAAGCAGCTCGTCACCGCGCTGCCGGGCTCGAGCTACTTTTCCAGCGCCGATTCGTTCGCGATGATCCGCGGCGGCCACATCAATCTCGCGATCCTCGGCGCGATGCAGGTCAGCGAGAAGGGCGACCTCGCCAACTGGATGATCCCCGGCAAGCTGGTCAAGGGCATGGGTGGCGCGATGGACCTGGTGGCCGGCGTCGGCCGCGTGGTGGTGCTGATGGAGCACTGCGCGAAGAACGGCGAGCACAAGATCCTGCAGAAGTGCACGCTGCCGCTCACGGGTGTGGGCGTGGTCAACCGCCTGGTCACCGATCTCGGCGTATTCGACATCACCGACGAAGGGTTGCAGGGAGTCGAACTGGCGCCGGGGGTCACGCCCGACGAGGTCCGCCTGAAGACCGGCTGCCCCGTGCAGTTTCCTCACCTGAACGCAAAGGCCTGAGGTCGGGGGTCTGCCCCCCGGGGGAACGATGAGCAGCACTCATCGCCACTCCGACGATAACCACTTCGCCGGCCACGAGCACGGCGACAGCGCCTACACGCATCAGTCGCGCCCGCACGGAGCGCGTCCGCTGGCGATCGCGGTCTCGCTGACCCTCGGCTACGCGGTGATCGAACTCGCCGGCGGGCTGTGGTCGGGCTCGCTGGCGCTTCTGGCCGACGCCGGGCACATGGCCACTGACTCGGCCGCGCTGCTGTTCGCGCTGGCGGCCAACATCATCGCCCGCAAGCCGGTGTCGGACCGGCACTCCTTCGGGCTGGCTCGCGTCGAGGTGATCGCGGCCTTCGTCAACGCGCTGGCCATGCTCGGCGTGGTGGCCTGGATCTTCTACGAGGCGATCGACCGGCTGACCAGTCCGGTGCCGGTCAAGGGGCTCGGCGTGTTCGTGATCGCCGGGGTCGGGCTGCTGATCAACATCGCGGTGGCCTGGGCGCTGTCGCGCGACCGCGAGAACGTCAACACGCGCGCGGCGCTGATCCATGTGATGGGCGACCTGCTCGGCTCGATCGCGGCGATCGTCGCCGGCCTGGTGATCTACTTCGGCGGGCCGCTGATGGCCGATCCGCTGCTGTCGATGTTCGTCGCCGCGCTGATCCTGCGCTCGACGTTCGGCGTGCTGCGCGAGACGACCCTGGTTCTGCTCGACAGCGTGCCGCATGGCGTGGACTACAAGAGGGTCGGCCAGTCGCTGGCCCAGGTGCCGGGCATTGTCTCCGTGCACGACCTGCACGTGTGGGCGATGGTGCCGGGGCGCAGCGCGCTTTCCGCGCACGTGCTGGTCGACGACATCGAGCGCTGGCCGGTGATACTGCACGAGGTGCGCTACATGATGGGGCGCGATTTCGCGATCGACCACATCACGCTTCAGCCGGAATGGCTGCGGCGCGATGCCCGTGCCCAGGTGCCCGTCAAGCCAGTCGATCGATAAGCCACAGCAAGCCGATCAGGATCGGCTGGTGGACCAGGTAGACGGTGAGCGCCCAGGTGCCGAGCCAGACCAGCAGCCGCGGCGGACGGGCGTTCAGCCGCTGCCAGGCCGGTGCCAGTGCGAATCCGCGCCTGCGCCACAGCGAAGCGAGGCCGAGGCCGGCGAGCACCGCTGCAAGCCACGGAAACAGCGGCACGTAGTCCTCGGTGCGCGGCTTGACGGTGACGAAGCCGAGGATGTTGGCAGGCATCGCGTTGAAGGCCGGGTCGCGAAACACAAGCCAGGCCACGAAGGCGGCCGCCGCGAGCAGCAGGTTCCACTCGCGCAGCAGCGCCAGCGGGCGGGCGACGATCAGCGCCGCGGCGATGAAGTGCAGGATGCCCATGTAGATGAAGCGCGACCCGAACATCAGCCAGCTGCCCGCCGAGACCAGCGCCGCCGCTGCGGCGACCTGTGCCCAGCGCAGCCAGAAGTCGCGCCAGCCCGGCTTGTGCGCGAGCCGCAGAACGAGGCTCACGCCGACCAGCAGCAGGAACTGCGACACGATCATCGTGCGCCATCCGACCCACGGCTGGTCGCGGGTCATCGCAAGCTGCACCCAGCCGAAGTAGTTCAGGTCGTAGATGAAGTGATAGACGATCATCTGCGCGACCGCGAAGCCGCGCAGCGCGTCGATCAGTGGCAGGCGAGGAAAGTGCGTGGCGTTCATGGCTGCTGTCGCCATGCTAGCCGGCGTGCTCCTCCGCCGCCTAAACTGCGCCGGTCCGGAATCCCGTCGACCGACACCCGCCCAATGTCCTCCCGCGCCTGGACCTGCAACGCCGTCCGCATCATCGAGGCGGACTTCAACCGCAGCGCCGACACGCACCTGATCCCGCTGCCGCTGCCGGCACTGCCCGGCGTGCACGTCTACCTGAAGGACGAATCGAGCCACCCCACCGGCAGTCTCAAGCACCGGCTGGCGCGCTCGCTCTTTCTCTATGCGCTGGCCAACGGCTGGATCCGCGAGGGCACGACGGTCGTCGAAGCATCGAGCGGATCGACCGCCGTGTCCGAGGCGTACTTCGCGCGCCTGCTCGGCCTGCCGTTCGTGGCGGTGATGCCGCGCGCGACCTCGCCGGAGAAGGTCGCCGCCATCGAGTTCTACGGCGGCCGCTGCCATTTCGTCGAGGGCGCCGCGCAGATCTACCCGGCCGCCGCGCAGGTCGCCGCGGACCGCAGCGGCCACTACATGGACCAGTTCACCTACGCCGAGCGCGCCACCGACTGGCGCGGCAACAACAACATCGCCGAGTCGGTCTTCGCGCAGATGGTGCTCGAGCCGCACCCGGAGCCGCGCGCCATCGTCTGCGCCGCCGGCACCGGCGGCACGCCCGCCACGTTTTCGCGCTACGTGCGTTACCGGCGCCACACGACGGAAGTAGTTGTCGCCGATCCCGAGGACTCGGTGTTCTTCGATTACTACGCCAGCGGCGACCGCGCGCTTACCTGCCAACGCGCCTCGCGTATCGAGGGCATTGGCCGGCCGCAGGTGGAGGCGTCGTTCATCCGCGAGTCGATCGACGCGATGGTCAAGGTGCCAGACGCCGCGGCGATCGCCGCCATCCACTGGCTGGAGCGGGTGATCGGCCGCCGCGCCGGCGGCTCTACCGGCACGATCCTGTACGGCGCGTTGCCCCTTCTGCAGCGGATGGTTCAGGCGGGCGAGCAGGGCTCCGTGGTGCTGGTGATGTGCGACGGCGGCGAGCGGTACACGCACAGCTACTACGACGATGCCTGGCTTGCGGCCAACGGTCTCGATCCGGGGGTGTATCCGGCGCGGATCGCGGCCTTCCTGGAACGCGGCGAAGCGCAGGACTGGGCGGTGCGCGAGAGCCGGCGCTGAGCGAAGGCCGGCGGCGCCGGGCTGCGAGCGGCGGAGCAGACTCCGCGATCTGCGTCGTCCGGTGTCGGGTCGGCAAATGCGCGGCGATGCGGGTGTTCGGGGTCCGGTGCAGTCTTCGAAAGGAGGAGGTCGCCATGAACAGGTCGTTTCAGCTTTTGATTGCCATCGTCTCCGTCGTCCTTGCCTGCGGCAGCGCGCTGGCCGCGAATGCGGCAACTGAATCGAAGGGCCCGCCGCCCATGCGGCAGATCCCGGGCCTGACCGCCCCCGACCAGTTTGCGCGAGGCTGCGTCGACTGCCACGTCGCCATGCCGGACCAGAAGATGGACGTGCGGCTCAGCACGCTGATGCGGCAGTGGCAGGACAAGGTTGACCCGGCGCTCCTGGAGCGCGTGCGCGTGTTCACGCCGCCGGAAATAACGCTCAAGGGCAAGCACCCGAAGTTCACCGTGGCAGGCGCCGAGGTCCCGAAAGCCTGCATGACGTGCCACTCGCGAACATCGAGGATCGCGCCGCCGCTCGGTCGGATGCTGCACGGCCTGCATCTAGTCGGGGGAGAAAAGAACCATTTCCTGTCGCTCTTCCAGGGCGAGTGCACGCACTGTCACAAGCTGGACGCTGCAACCGGCAACTGGTCGCTGAAGAGCGGTGCGGAGCCGAAGTGAAGTCCGGGCTCGGCCGCGAGCCTTCGTGAAGGGCGGCACGGCATCAGCAACCGGCCGCTGCAGGCGGGTCGAGCGAGCAAGAGGAGGAACCGTCCTTATGGCCGTACGCATCGTCAGGCTTGGCAGTTCCCGATTCGAAGGCGAAGGCACCCGCATCGGAACCGTGCGGCGGCCGCCACGCGGCGTGCCGAAGACCGAGTTCGCGGCAAGGAACTGGTACGACGTGTGGTTCCCGAACCTCGCGCCCAGTGTCGAGACGATGAAGCTCGGCCAGCAGGCGAAGACGCCGGCCCAATGGGTGGCGTTCGCCCGCAAGTACCGTGCGGAAATGGCATCGCCAGACAACAGTCATGCCCTCGAACTGCTGGCCGTGCTGTCGCATCAGACCAACTTCTCGGTCGGCTGCTACTGCGAGGACGAAGCGCGTTGCCATCGGTCGGTGCTGCGCGAACTCCTCATCGAGAAAGGCGCCCGGCTAGGGGCGTCGGCACAGTGAGGCAAACGATGCGCGAGGCTTGCATCAGTCGGGCCAGGCTGCCGCGCGCTTATCGCGCGCGCTGCGTGAGCCGGCATTCAGGAGGCTAGCAGTGGCTTTCGACACCGGCCTCGCGCAGCGCATCCGCGAAGTTATGGCCGACACGGACGACGTGACCGAACGAAGGATGTTCGGCGGCCTTGCATTCATGCTTCACGGGAACATGTTCGCGGGCGTCCTGGGCAGCACGCTGATGGCCCGCGTCGGCCCGGATGAATATGCGGCCGCCCTTCGGTCCGAGCATGCGCGCGAGATGGACTTCACCGGACGACCGATGACCGGGTACGTGTTCGTGGCGCCGGAAGGGCTGGTCGACGATGCCGAACTGGCGAAGTGGGTGCGGACCTGCGCCGCCTTCGCGGCTGCGCTGCCTCGCAAGCCTGGCCGATAGCCGGGTAGGCTGTTGTCGGCCCGAATCTGCTTGCTTGAACCGGGGCGGCATTGCGTGCGAGTTCTCCAGAGTCATCCGCTTGCCGAGGACACTTCGATCTGAATGAAGGCTGCCCGATGAACCGTCCCGTTGGACTCGTCATTGCCGCCGCGGCACTGCTCGCGCTGATCGGCGCCGTCGCGGCGCAGCTTCTCTTCTCGCGCGTACACGACCGGCAGATCGAGGCGCTCGCACCGGTGGGCAGGGACCGATGATCCGGATCCGCGACATCGACCATCTGGTGCTGCGTGTGCGCGAGCTGCGTCCGATGGTCGACTTCTACTGCCGCGTTCTCGGCTGCACGGTCGAGCGGCAGCAGGACGAGATCGGGCTGGTGCAGCTGCGCGCCGGGCGCGCGCTGCTCGACCTGATTCCGGTCGACGGGCCTCTCGGCCGTGCCGGCGGTGCGCCGCCAGGCGTTGAAGGGCGCAACCTCGATCACTTCTGCCTCCGTATCGAGCCGTTTGACGAGACGGGAATCCGCGCTCATCTCGCGATGCATGGCATCGATGCCGGGGAGACGGCCTCGCGCTTCGGCGCCGAAGGCTCAGGGCCGTCGATCTACATCGCCGATCCGGAGGGCAACACCGTCGAGCTGAAGGGGCCGCCGTGGCAGGAGTGATCCCATCGGCGCGACAGCGCTCGACTGCTACGGTCGGCGAACCATGCGGTGGGCGGTCGCAGGCCGGATACGCGACCTTCGTCTGACCCGATTCGATGCGGCGCGGTCGCCGATAATCCACCCATGAATGCAGGCGCCGCCCAGACCGACACGCTGCCCGCGGTGCGAGAGATCGCCTTCGCGCAGCCGTTCGCCTGGCTGCGGCGTGGCTGGCTCGACCTGCACGCTTGCTTCGGACCGAGCCTGCTGCACGGCGTGCTGGTCGCCCTGGGTGGACTGGCGATCCTCACGATGACGCTGCGTGCCTGGCTGCTCATGCCCGGCGCGCTCACCGGCTTCCTGCTGATCGGCCCGATCCTGTGCACGGGACTGTATGAACTGAGCCGCCGCCATGCGGCCGGCGAACGGCCGCGGCTCGGCCACGTGATCGGCGCCTGGCGGCGCGGCACGCGGCCGCTGGTGGCGCTTGGCCTGCTGCTGATGCTCGCGGCGACCGCCTGGGTGCTGGTCTCGGCGCTGCTCTTCAAGCTGTTCGTGACGGTGCCGCTCGACTCCCCCGTGCGCTTCCTGCGCTACGCCGTGGCCGGGCAGGGAGGGTGGCTGTTTTTCCTCTGGCTGATGGCGGGCGCGCTCGGCGCGGCGCTGGTGTTCTCGCTGACGGTGGTCTCGGCGCCACTGCTGCTCGACCGGCGCGTGAGCCTGCGCACCGCGCTGCTGGCCAGCGTGCGCGCGGTCGGCGAGAACCCGGGCCCGATGGCGCTGTGGGCGGCGCTGATCATGCTGGCCACGGCGGCGTCGATGGCGACGCTGATGATCGGCTTCGTGTTCGCCGTGCCGGTGATCGGGCACGCGAGCTGGCACGCCTATCGCGACGTGCTCGACGTGGAGCGGTTGCCGCCGCGAACCTGAGAACTGCGATGGAAGGCGGACTGTTCGGCCTGACCGAAGCTCAGGTCGCCGAATTCGGCATGACCTGGGGCGTGGGCGGCTTCATCGCGTTCATGCTGTTCATCATCTGGAAGCTGGCGCGCGATTCGAAGGCCGGCCGCTTCGGCACCTTCATCCTGTTCTTCGTGCTTGCCTTCGGCATCCTCGGCTTCGTCGCCAAGCAGGTCATCCAGTGGCTGATCGGCATCGATTAGCTGCCGCTAACCGGGCCGCGTCCAGGTGAACACGCGCACCGGCGGAATGTTGACGACTTCCCATTCCTTGCGCGCCGCGCCCAGGTACGGGGTCGCGTAGCTCGCCACGTGCGCGCGCACCTGGTAGGCGACGAAGCGCCCGCCCGGCGCGAGCACGCGTGCGATCTCGGCTGCGATGCGGTCGGCTACCTCGCGCGGCATGGTGGAGAACGGAATGCCCGAGATCACTGCGTCGGGCGCCGGCAGGCCGAGCTCGTCGAGGAAGCGGGCGATGAATTCGGCGCTGCCCTGGACGACCGCCAGCCGCGGGTCTCGGATCGACGTCTTCAGGCGTTCGGCGAAATCCTCGTTCAGTTCGATGGCCAGCAGATGCCCGGCCGACGGCATCGCGCGGAGGAAAGCCCGTGTCGTGCCGCCCGTGCCCGGCCCGAGTTCGACGACGCAGCGTGCGCGCAGCAGCCGCGCACTGCGAACGAGGCGTTGCTCGAGCACGTGCGAGCTCGGGATCACCGAGCCGACCTGGTCGGGGTGGGCGATGAAGCCGCGCAGGAAGGCGATCCGCTCGCGCAGCGCCGGCAGTGGGCCGGCCTCGCGCGTCTCGCGCTCGCGGGTGGCGGGCGCCAGCCCCGCGAGCTCCGCGCGCGCAACCCCGCCGCGCGGCGCCTCGTGTTGGTCTCGTCGCATAATCGCTCCCTCGATGGGCCCGCGCCTCACGCGGGCCGATAGCGGGCACGCCGCACGGCGCATTGTTCTGCAGTGAGTCTAACGCCCCCTTCGCATTCACCCTGGCGCTTCTGTGTTGCGCCGATGATGGACTGGACGGACCGCCACTGCCGGTTCTTTCATCGTCAGCTGTCGCGTAATGCACGGCTGTACACGGAGATGGTGACCTCCGGCGCGCTGCTGCACGGCGATGTGGCCCGTCATCTGGACTTCGATCCCGCCGAGCATCCGCTGGCGCTGCAGATCGGCGGGTCGGAGCGCGACGAACTGGCGCACTGCGCACGGCTCGGCGAGCGATGGGGCTACGACGAGATCAACCTGAACTGCGGATGCCCGTCGGAACGGGTGCAGCACGGCGCCTTCGGCGCCTGCCTGATGGCGGAGCCTCAGCTCGTTTCCGACTGCGTCAAGGCGATGCGCGACGCGGTCTCGGTTCACGTCACGGTCAAGCACCGCATCGGCATCGACCGCGTCGAGGACTACGGCTTCCTGCGCGACTTCGTCGGCCAGGTCCACGCAGCCGGCTGCGACGTGTTCATCGTCCATGCGCGCAACGCCTGGCTCAAGGGCTTGTCGCCGAAGGAAAACCGCGAGGTACCGCCGCTGCGCTACGAGTTCGCCTACCGGCTGGCGGCTGACTTTCCCGGGGCGCATTTCGTGCTCAATGGCGGCATCACGTCGCTTTCACAGGCCGCCGAGCCGCTGCGGCGACTGGCCGGCGTGATGGTCGGCCGCGCCGCATACCATGACCCGTACCTGCTCGTTGACGTCGATCGCGAGCTGTTCGGCGCGGCGGGAGCGGCGCCGAGCCGCGCGGAGGTGGTGGCAGCGATGTCGGCGTACCTCGAGCGCGAAGCCGCGGCAGGCGTGCCGCCGCGCGCGATCCTGCGTCACCTGCTCGGGCTGTTCCACGGTCAGCACGGCGCGCGCAGCTGGCGGCGCCTGCTCAGCGACCCGGCCTTCATCGAGCGCCACGGCGCGCATTCGCTGCACGTGGCGGCTCGCGCATTCACGACGCGGCGGGTCGACTGGGCCGCCGCGTTGCCGGCAGCATGAGCCGCCGGCCTACTTCACCGGCCCGCATTCCTCCACGTAGGCCTGCTCGGCACGGCTGACACGACGCTGCGCCTCGGCGCGCTTGTTCGACGGAGTGCTTGCCAGCTCTTCCCGCTCCTGCCGCAGCTGCGTCTCGAGGCGCCGGCACTGCGCCTCCTGCTTCTTCGCCTTGGTCTGTGCCTGCTCCTGCTCGCGTGCAATGCGTTGTTCCTCGGCCTTGCGCGCGCGATCGAGTGCGGCCGCGTCGCGCGTGTCCTGCTGCGCCCGCTGTTGCGCGGCCTTCCGGTCAACGGGGCTCGGCGTGCCGGCCGGAGGCAGGGTTCGAACCGCGGTCGTTCCCTGCGGGCATGGGCCACTGGCGTAGCTGACCTTGCCGTTGGCATCCTCGCAGCGCTGCACGTCCTGCGCGGCTGCCGGCACTGCGACCAGCGACAGCAGTAAAGCGGAAAAGAGGCGGGGTCCGGTCATCGCTGTCGGGGGCACAAGGCCCGGTAGTCGTCCTGGGCACGGCGCAGCGACAGCTCTGCGGACGCACGCGCGGCCGGCGGGGCCTCATTGACGTCGTCCTGCAGGCGCTGCAGCTCGCGGGCACGTGCCTCGCACTCGCGCCGCTGCTCGGCGAGCTGCGCGCTCAGTTCCTCGTCGATCTGGACCGGATCCTCGACGCGGCGTGGGCGGGAAGTCTCCAGCTTGACCACGGGGCGGTCGTCGCCGGCCCTGGCCTTCGGGCCCCCGCCGTCGTGGACGACGACCGGCGGCGACGGCTCGACCTTGCGCACCATCTTCGTGTTCAACGGGCAATCGGTGTTCGAGTAGGTGACCTTGCCGTCAGCGGCTTCGCAGCGAACGATCGCCGCGAGCGCGGGCGACAGGCCGGCGGCAAGCAGCATGGCGCAGGCGGTGGCAGTTGCGAGGCGCATCGGTCGGTCTCGGACGGCCCGGCGAGTCTACCCAGCGGGCGCCGCGCGTCCAAGTCTCAGATTACCTTGCCCGGATTCATCAGGCCGAGCGGATCGAGCGTGCGCTTGATCGCCCGCATCAGCTCGAGCTCTATGGCGGGCTTGTAGCGGGTGATCGCGTCGCGCTTCAGCTGGCCGAGGCCGTGCTCGGCGCTGATCGAGCCGCCGCGCGCGTGCACCGCGTCGTTGACCACGGCGTTGATCCCGCTCTCGTGCGCGAAAGCGACGTCGATCGGCGTACCCGGCACCGTGCCCATGTTGTAGTGGAGGTTGCCGTCACCGAGATGCCCGAAGACGATCGGCTCGATCCACTCGAAGCGGCTGCGCAGCGCGGCGTTGGTGCTGTCGACGAACTCGGCGATGCACGACACCGGCAGCGAGATGTCGTGCTTCACGTTGCCGCCACGCTTGGCGTGTGCCTCGGGAATGCCCTCGCGCAGGCGCCACAGCGCCTCGGCTTCCGCCAGCGAGCGGGCCACGGCGGCGTCGGCGATGTCGCCGGACTCGAGCGCCGCCGCGAGGATGCGCTCGAACGTCGCGGTGGCATGCGCTTCGCTTTCGGCGTCGGAGAGCTCCAGCAGCGCATACCACGGTTGGCCCAGCGGCAGCGGCATGCGCAGCCCCGGCAGGGTCTCGACGGTGTTGCGCAGCGGGGCGCTGCCCATCACCTCGAAGGCGGTCAGCGCAGCACCGGCCGCGGCGCGGGCGCGCTCGAGCAGCCGCGCCGCGGCGGCCAGCGATGGCACTGCGGCCAGCGCCGTCATCTGTGCTGCCGGCAGCGGGTACAGCTTCAGTGTCGCGGCGGTGATGATGCCGAGCGTGCCTTCGGCGCCGATGAACAGGTGCTTCAGGTCGTAGCCGGTGTTGTCCTTGCGCAGGCCGCGCAGGCCGTTCCAGACCTCGCCGCTGGCCAGCACGACCTCGAGCCCGAGAGCCAGGTCGCGCGCGTTGCCGTAACGCAGCACCTGCGTGCCGCCGGCGTTGGTGGCGAGATTGCCGCCGATGGTGGCGCTGCCTTCGGCCGCGAGGCTGAGCGGAAACAGTCGCCCGTGCTCGCGTGCCGCCTGCTGGACCGCCTGCAGAACGCAGCCCGCCTCGACCGTGACGGTGTCGTTGGCGGTGTCGATGGCGCGTACGCGGCTCATCCGCTGCAGGCTGACGACCACCGCATCGCCCGAATCGTCCGGCGTGCCGCCGCCGACCAATCCGGTGTTGCCGCCTTGCGGCACCATGGGCGCGCGCGCGGCAACACACGCGCGCACGACCGCGGCGACTTCGGCGGTACTGCCCGGGCGCACGACCGCCTGCGCACGGCCGCGGTAGCGCTGGCGCCAGTCGGTGAGATAGGGCTGCGCATCGTCGCCGGTGAGCACGTTTGGGCTGCCGACCACGTCGGCGAGCGTCCGGAGGAGGTTCACTTTGCCGCCCTCGCACGCGCCGCCTGCTTGAACGGCCGCAGGTAGACGATTGCGGATCCGAAGAACAGCAGCCCGAGCGCGATTTCGATCATCGCCAGAGGTCCTGCGGGCGACGGATCGGAGGCCCGCACGCTGCCTTCGGCAATGTAGAGGAGCACCAGCAGCAGCGCCCATTGCATGACCTTCACGTCGCCGCGCAGCACGCCACGCAGCGGCAGCAGCAGCGGCACGGCCTTGAGCACCAGCCAGGAACCACCGGGCCGCAGCGGCGCCAGCAGCCACTCCCACAGCACCGCAAGGACGAGCAGCATGACCCAGCACGCCGCGGCCGCTCGCCAGGCGGCCCGCTGCGTCGGCGACACCGTGACCGCACTCATCCGCGCAGCTTCAGCGCCGCCCATGCGAGTCTCTTGCCGAGCGCAACGGCGAGCCGCCCCTCTTCGGCGGTGACCGGCTGCTGGCTCAGCCGCGCATGGTGGCTCGCGCCGTACGGCGTGCCGCCGCTCGCCGTCTCGTTCAGATCGGGCTCGGTGTAGGGCAGGCCGACGATCAGCATGCCGTGATGAAGCAGCGGCAGCATCATCGACAGCAGCGTCGACTCCTGGCCACCGTGCAGCGAGTTGGTCGACGTGAACACGGCCGCCGGCTTGCCGGCCAGCGCGCCGGAGATCCACAGGCCGGCAGTGCGGTCGATGAAATGTTTGAGCGGAGCGCCCATGTTGCCGAACCGTGTCGGAGAACCGAGCGCCAGCCCGGCGCATTGCTCCAGGTCGGCGAGTTCGACATACGGGCTGCCTTCCGGGGGCACCGGCGGCGCGGCGACCTCGGTCGCCGGCGCCACGGGCGGCACCGTGCGCAGGCGCGCGGCAGCGCCCGGCACGGCGTCGATGCCCTGCGCGACGAGCTCGGCCAGGCGACGCGTCGCGCCGTGGCGCGAGTAGTACAGCACGAGGATGTCGGCGCAGGTGGCCACGGCGGGCTCGGTACTATCGGAGCGGCCGATTATAGGAACGCGATGGCGGGCACCTTTCTGAGTCGGGCACGCGGGCAGACGGTCGAGTGGATCGCCGTGCTTGCGCGCGTGGACCGTTGGCCGCAGCGCGTCTGGCCATGGATCGACTGGGCGCGCGACGTGCTGGCGTTCGCGGTGCGCCGTGCGGGCGACGTGCGGCTGGCGCAGGTGGCCGGCAGCCTCACTTTCACCACCACGCTGTCGATCGTGCCGCTGGCGGCGGTGGGCCTGTCGGTGTTCGCGGCCTTTCCACTGTTCGCCGAGTACCGGGTCACGTTCGAAAAGATGCTGCTCGGTGAACTGCTGCCGCCGCAGATCTCGGCCACCATATTGCGCTACGTGAACGATTTCACCGCGAACGCTGCGCGGTTGACGGCCTTCGGCCTGCTGTTCCTGGTCGTCACCGCGCTCCTGATGATCCACACCGTCGACCGTGTGCTGAACGACATCTGGCGTGTCCAGGCGCGACGCGGTCTGCTCTCGCGAATGTTGGTGTACTGGGCGCTGCTGACGCTGGGGCCGCTGGCGATCGGCGCCAGTCTCAGCGCCACCTCGTACGTGCTGGCACTGTCGGGCGGCCCGCTGGCTCGGCCGTCGGGCATCGTCGAGACGGCGCTCGACCTCGCGCCATTTGTGCTCGGCGGGCTGACGCTCACTGCGCTGTACGTCGTCGTGCCGAACCGCAAGGTCTACTGGCGCGATGCCCTGATCGGCGGCCTCGTCGCTTCGGCGCTCGGCGAGCTGCTGAGCGAGGGCTTCGGCGTTTACATCCGCGGCGGCACCTCGGCGAGCATTTACGGCGCGTTCTCCGCGGTGCCGCTGTTCCTGTTGTGGATGTACGTCTCCTGGTATGCAGTCCTGTTCGGTGCCGCGATCGCAGCCACGCTGCCCATGCTGCGCACGACGCGATTTGCCGACGAACGACGTGCAGGCAACCGCTTCATCACCGCCGTCGCTCTGCTGCGCGAGCTGTTGCAGGCGCGCGCTGCAGGCAGCGACGATGGCCGCATGCCGGCCGCCACGCTGGCGCGCGCGGTGCGATTTCCCGAGGACGGCGTCGAGCGCCTGCTCGGCGAACTGGAAAGGCTCGGCTACGTCTCGCGGCTCGACGGCGCGCACGCCGGCAAGTGGCTGCTGACCTGCGACACCGCGCGCACGACGCTGCTGCCGTTGTTCTCGCGCCTGGCGGTGGATCCCGGCAACTCGTTGCTCGCGGTGCAGCCCGGGCTGGGCTCCTGGCTCGACTCGGGGCTGCAGGCGCAGTGGCTGCAGCGGCCGCTTGCCGAGGCGCTGGCGGCGGAAGCTGATTCCGCCGCGCTGCCGTCCTGACCAAATACTGCGCGCCGCGTCCGCATCACGTGGCTGCAACGCCCAGCACCATTGCCGCCGCTCCAAGAACGAGCACCCCGGCGACCCGTTCAGTGATGCGGGCGAAGCGGACGTCGGTGACCAGCCGCGCCGCGCGCGAAGCGGCGAAGGCGTAGCCGGCGAGAATGAAGAACTCCGGGATCACCGATCCCGCCGCGAGCCACAGCATCTGCGCCCCGACGGGCAGCCGCGGATCGACGAACTGCGGCAGGATGGCGACGAAGAACACGAGCGTCTTCGGATTGGCCAGTTGCAGCGTCAGGCCCGACAGGAAGATCGACCCCGGCGAACTGCCGCGGGCCGCCGACTTCGACAGGGTGATCGGCGACGGGTGGCCGAGCAACGCGGCAACGCCGAGATAGACCAGGTAGGCCGCGCCGCACCACTTGACCACGGAGAAGAAGGTCCGCGAGGCGACCAGCAGCGCCCCAAGGCTGGTGGCGGAGAGCGCGAAATACAGCGCGTTGGCGGACAGGATGCCGAGGCTTGCCCAGACCGAACGGCGCGCGCCGTGCGCCAGCCCGTAGGCGATCACGAGCATCACGGCCGGCCCCGGCGACAGCGACAGCGCCGCCTCGGTCGCTACGTACAGCCAGTACGTGTCCCAGTTGACGGCGTCGAGCCCCACCTCGAGCTTCAGGCGGCGATGCCGGCAAACACCTGCTGTGCGAACGCGGCGAGCGCACGCCGGACGCCGTCGGGGTTCTCCGCCATCATCGCGTGGCCGGTGGCTGCCAGCGTGACGACCTGCGGCTGCGCGCAAGCGTCGATCAGCGACTGCGCCGCCTTCGGCGGCGTCATCTGGTCGCGCGCGCCGAGAATGAACAGCGCCGGGCACTGCAGTGCGCGGACGGCATCGAGCGCGCCGTCGTAGGCGTTGCATGCGGCGAAGTCGGTCGGCAGCACGTCGGCGCCGTTGACCTCGGCGATGCGCTGCATCAGCCGCAGGTTCTGCCAGACGACGTTGAAGCCAGGCGCCGGGTTGCCGGGGCGCGCTGAGAACGGAGCCAGGGCCGGGCTGTGCGACCAGACGTTGATCATGTCCATCGCTGCCGCGGCATCGTCGCGGGTGGCGGCAAGAAGCGAGTCGGCGACCCGCATCGGGGCCGCGGTGGCAATCAGCGCCACGCCGGCCACGCGCGCCGGCAGGCGGCGCGCGACCTCGAGCGCAATCAGCGAGCCCATGCTGTGTCCGGCGAGCAGCAGGCGCGGATTAGGCAGCGGCGCAAGGGCGGCGGCGAGGCGTTCAGCGATCGCCTCGACGGTGGCGGCCGGCGGTCCGTCGCTCCGGCCATGGCCGGGCAGGTCGAGCGCGAGCACCGCGTGGCCGTGGTGGGCGAGGTAGCGCGACTGCAGGATCCAGACGCTGTGGTCGTGCTGCGCGCCGTGGATCAGCACCACGCAAGGCAGTTGCGGATCGAAGGGCTTGCCGCCGGTGTAGGCGTGGATGCGGCTGCCGGGGATGCCGAGATCCATCTATTTCACCCTGGATGCAGCTTTCAGTGCACGGTTGAGATCGTCGAGCAGGTCGGCCGGATCCTCGAGGCCGATCGACAGCCGGATCGTTCCCTGCGTGATGCCGGCCGCCGCGAGTTCGTCGTCGGGCACGCGGAAGTGCGTGGTCGAGGCCGGGTGGATCACCAGCGACTTGGCGTCGCCGACGTTGGCCAGGTGCGAGAACACCTGCAGCGACTCGACGAACCTGCGGCCTGCGGCGCGCGAGCCTCTCAGGTTGAAGCTGAACACCGCGCCGCATCCTTTCGGCAGCAGGCGTTTTGCCAGCGCGTGGTCCGGATGCGACGGCAGTTCCGGGTAGGCAATCGATTCGATCTGCGGGTGCGCAGCGAGGAAAGCCACCACCTTGCGCGTGTTCTCGACGTGCCGCGCCATGCGCAGCGGCAGCGTCTCGAGCCCCTGCACCAGCAGGAACGCCGTGTGCGCGCTCATGCAGGCGCCGAAGTCGCGCAGGCCTTCGCGGCGCGCCCGCAGCAGGAACGGCGCAACGGTGCTTTCGTCGGCAAAGGTCATGCCGTGAAAGCCCTCGTAAGGGCGCGTCAGCACGTCGAACTTGTCGCTCGCCTGCCAGTCGAAGCGGCCACTGTCGACCAGCACGCCACCGATGGCCACGCCATGGCCGCCGATGAACTTGGTCGCCGAGTGGTAGACGAGATCGGCGCCCAGTTCGGCGGGCTGCATCAGGTACGGCGTCGTGAAGGTGCTGTCGACGAGCAGTGGCAGGCCGTGTTCGTGGGCAAGCGCCGACACGGCCGGCACGTCGAGCACGTCGAGTCCCGGGTTGCCGAGCGTCTCGCCGAACAGCAGCCGCGTCTGCGTGCGGATCGCTGCCCGCCACGCGTCGAGATTGCGCGGGTCGACAAAGGTCGTCTCGATGCCGAAGCGCTTCAGCGTGTAGGCGAGCAGGTTGTGCGAGCCGCCGTAGAGGGCACGGCTGGCGACGATGTGTCCGCCGGCGCCCATCAGCGTGGCGACGGCCAGGTGCAGCGCCGCCTGGCCGCTGGCGGTGGCGATCGCGCCGACGCCGCGCTCGAGCGCGGCGACGCGCTCTTCTAACACCGCCACCGTCGGATTCGAGATGCGCGAATACACGTGGCCGGAGCGCTCCATGTTGAACAGCGATGCGGCGTGTTCCGAGTCGTCGAAGCAGAACGACGTGGTTGCGTAGATGGGCACCGCGCGTGCGCCGGTGGCGGCGTCGGGGGCCTGGCCGGCATGAAGCGCCAGCGTGTCGAAGCCGGGGTATTTGCTCATGATGGGAAGTGGCAGGAAAAGGGGACGGGCAGCCGCCCGGAATCCTTCCGCCGGATGCCGGGCGCGGATCGGCGAACGGCATAATGCCACGCATGGACACGCGTTCGGACGTCAGAGCGGAGCTTTATCCGGCGGCGGAGCCCTTCGACCAGGGCATGCTCGCGCTCGACGACGTGCACACCATGTACTGGGAGACCTGCGGCAATCCGCTCGGCGTTCCGGTGCTGTTCCTGCACGGCGGACCCGGCGGCGGCTGCTCGGTCGAGCATCGGCGATTCTTCGACCCGGACGTATTCCGAATCGTGCTGTTCGACCAGCGCGGCGCCGGCAATTCGAAGCCGCTCGGCGAGGCGCAGGACAACACCACGCGACACCTGGTGCGCGACATCGAGACGCTGCGCGATTACCTCGGCGTGAAGCAGTGGCTCGTCTTCGGAGGCTCGTGGGGCAGCACGCTGGCGCTGGCCTACGGCGAAGCGCACCCGGAGCGCTGCCTCGGCTTCGTGCTGCGGGGTGTTTTTCTCGGCCGGCCGGCCGAGATCCAGTGGTTCCTCTATGGCCTGCGCCAGGTCTTTCCGGAAGCGTGGCGGCGCTTCGCCGGCATGCTCCCTGCAGCGGAGCGAAGCGACCTGCTCGCCGGCTACCTCACGCGGCTGTTCGATGCCGATCCTCGCGTGAACGTGCCGTTCGCCCGTGCCTGGAGCGAGTACGAGGCAAGCTGCTCGACGCTGCTGCCCAATCCCGAACTTGCCCGGCAGTACGCCGACGAATCGATCGGACTGGCGCGGCTCGAGGCGCACTACTTCGCGCATGAGTGCTTCCTCTCGCCGGAGCAACTGCTGGGCGGCCTGCACCGGATCCGCCACCTGCCGGCGGCGATCGTGCACGGGCGCTACGACATGATCTGCCCGATCGCGAGTGCGGACGAGCTGGCGCGTGCCTGGCCCGGTGCCCGCTACGAAGTCGTGCCCGACGGCGGGCACTCGGTGTGGGAGCCGTCGCTTCGTTCGACAGTGATCCGCGAGGTGGAGCGTTTCAAGCGGCTGCTGGGCTGATCAGGCGGCGCCGCGCCTGTGCTTCTTGCACCGGCGCGCCTGCCGGGAACGCCCGCGGCACGTCCGTGAGCGGCATTGACCGCAGCGAAAGTTTGCGACGCGGCCGCGGCGGCCGTAGCATCGGGGCAGCCCGGCGCCGCTGGCGACCGGCAAGGGCTTGAGCGGGGAGGCGCAACAATGAAAGTGGCCGACATTCTTCGGGTCAAGGGCAACACGCTGTTCACCGTCAATCCGGGGGCTGAACTGTGGTCCGCAGTGCAGACGATGGCGGAAAACGACATCGGCTCGGTGGTGGTAATGGACCGCGGCGAGGTCGTCGGGATGCTGACGTTTCGCGAAGTGATCGGCAAGGTGCACGAAAATGGCGGTGCGGTCGGCGACGGCACGGTGAGCGCGGCCATGGCCACGCCGCGGATCGTCGGCCCGGACACCGACGTCATGGAACTGCGCCGGATGATGCTCGAGGAGCACGCACGCTACCTGCCGGTGCTCGACGGCCGCACGCTGATGGGCGTCGTCTCCTTCTACGATGTGGCCAGGGCGGTGCTCGAGGAGCAGAGCTACGAGAACCGCATGCTCAAGGCCTACATCCGCGACTGGCCCGAGCAGGAGCCGATCGGCAATTGACGCACGCGAGACGGTTCGCGGTCATTGGCGCAGGCATAGCAGGACTGTCCTGCGCGCGCGCGCTGCAGGATGCGGGGGCGACGGTCACCGTTTTCGAACGCGACTTGTTCCCGGGCGGCCGCGCCGCGACGCTGATCGATGATGCCGGCCCGTACGATCACGGCGCGCAGTATTTCACCGCTGACGACGACCGTTTCGTCGCAGCAGTGCAGCGCTGGCAGTCGGAAGGCATTGCCCAGCGCTGGCTCGGCGAGATCGTCGCGTTCGAGCCCGGGGCGATCCTGGACAAGACGGCATCTGCTGAACGCTTCGTCGGCGTGCCGGGCATGCGCCGGCTCGGCGTGTATCTGGCGCGGGGACTCGACGTCCGCTATGCCTCGCCGATCGCGCGCGTGCGCCACTCGCCGGCGGGTTGGTACCTGCATGCCGACCGGCAGATCGAGGGCATCGGGCCCTTCGATGACGTACTGGTCGCGGTGCCGTCGGAGCCGGCGGCGGCGCTGCTGGATGGGCTGACGGCGCTTGCCGAAGCCGCCCGGACGGTGTCCTGGGATCCCTGCTGGGCGGTCACCGTGGCGGCGGCGCACGACAGCCACGCGCCCTTTGAAGGCGCGTTCATCAACGATGACCCGATCCTCGGCTGGGCGGCGCTGGACAGCGCAAAGCCCAAGCGCGGCAGGGTCGACGGCGTGGCCGAGCGCTGGGTGCTGCATGCGCGGCCGCAATGGTCACGGCGCTATTTCAAGATGGACGAAAGGGAAGTGTCGCGCTGGCTGGTGCGGTCGTTTGCGGCGCGTCTTCGCCGTGGCCTGCACCCGCTGCAGGCACGCGCGCTGATGTGGACGTACGCGACGCCAGTGAACCCGCTGCCGCAACCGTTCCTGTGGGATGCCGAGCAGCGTCTCGGCATGGCCGGCGACTGGTGCGGCGGCCCGCGCATCGAGGGCGCGTACCTTTCCGGGCTCGGCCTGGCGGAGGCGGCGCTGCAATAGGCGTCTGTCGCGAAGCGGCACCGTACAATTCGCGCGCCATGTCGGGATCCACTTTCGGGCACCTGTTCCGCGTCACCAACTTCGGCGAATCGCACGGACCGGCGATCGGATGCGTGATCGACGGCTGCCCGCCAGAGCTGCCGCTTTCGGCGGAGGACCTGCAGCCGGATCTCGACCGCCGCAAGCCCGGCACCTCGCGCCACGTCACGCAGCGCCGCGAATCGGACCGCGTCGAAATCCTGTCCGGCGTCTTCCGCGGCGAGACGACTGGCACGCCGATCGCGCTGCTGATCCGCAATGAAGACCAGCGCTCGAGCGACTACGAGGAACTCGTCGACACGTTCCGCCCCGGCCACGCCGACTACACCTACTGGCGCAAATACGGTCGCCGCGATCCCCGTGGAGGCGGGCGCTCGTCGGCGCGGCTGACCGCACCGATGGTGGCGGCCGGGGCCGTGGCCAAGAAGTGGCTGGGCCTGCAATACGGCACGCGGATCCGCGGCTGCATGCAGCAGCTGGGACCGATCGAGATTCCGTTCGCGCGCTGGGAGGACGCTGAGGCCAACGCCTTCTTCGCGCCGAATGCCGCCGTCGTGCCGCAACTCGAGGTGCACATGGACGAGTTGCGCCGGAGCGGCGACTCCTGCGGCGCGCGCATCCGGGTCAGCGCCTCCGGCGTGCCGGTCGGGCTGGGCAGCCCCCTGTTCGACAAGCTCGACGCCGAAATCGCCTACGCGATGATGGGCATCAACGCGGTCAAGGGCGTCGAGATCGGGGCCGGATTCGCGGCCGTGACACAGCCCGGCTCCGAGCACGGTGACGAACTGCTGCCGGCCGGCTTTGCCAGCAATCACGCCGGTGGCGTGCTTGGCGGCATCTCCACCGGGCAGGACCTCGAGGTCTCGATCGCCATCAAGCCCACGTCCAGCATCCGCCTGCCCCGCCGTTCGATCAATGCGCGAAACGAAGCCGTCACCGTCGCCACGCACGGCCGCCATGATCCCTGCGTCGGGATCCGTGCCACACCGATCGCCGAGGC
>JAHEDN010000001.1:22617-26472 GCA_024641225.1 Burkholderiales bacterium
TCGTGCTGATCGACCACGCACTGCTGCATCGCGCGCAGAACGGGGACGTGCGGCTCGACGTTTCGCCGATCCCGGCCCAAGCCTGATCGTGGTCGCGCAGGCGCCGCCGGCATGGCAGCCGTGGCGGATCGGGCTGTTTTTCGCGGCCTACTTCGCCGCGGCTGGCGTGCTGGCGCCGTACTTCCCCCTGTACCTCGAATACCGCGGCCTCACGGCGGCGCAGATCGGCATTGTGATGGCAGTGGCGCAGGGCATGCGCATCTTCGGTCCCACCGTTTGGGGCTGGCTGGCCGACCACACGACCGAACGCGTGCGGATCCTGCAGTTCACCTCGGTGGCGGCGGCGCTCTGCTTCCTGCCGGTGCTGTTTCCCGGCGGCTTCGGCTACCTGCTGCTGACGATGTTCGCGGTGCACTTCTTCCTGACCGGGCCGATCCCGATCGCCGAGGCGATGACCGCCACCCAGTTGCGCGGCGATCCGCGCGCCGCCACGCGCTACGGCAGGCTGCGCGTCTGGGGTTCGATCAGCTTCGTCGCCGTGGTCGTGTCGACCGGCGTTCTTCTCGACTGGGCCGGCGTGGCGCTGCAGCCCTGGCTCGTGCTTGCGTTCCTCGCCGCGACCGAGGCCGCGGGCCAGCTGGTCCGCGATGCGCCCCACGCGCCCCACGCGGCGGCCGGCGTCTCGGTGCGCGCGCTGCTCGCCGAGCCGCGCGTGCGCTGGTTCTTCCTGTCCGTGCTGCTGATGATCTTCGCCCACGGCGCGCTGTACACGTACCTGTCGCTGCACCTGGCCGCCCTCGGCTACAGCAAGAGCGCGATCGGCATCTTCTGGGTGCTCGGGGTCATCGTCGAGATCGGCTTCTTCTTCGTTCAGGGACGCGTGTTTGCGCGCTTCGATCCGTTCACCCTTCTGGCAGGAAGCTTCGCGCTCGCCGCGCTGCGTTTCGCGCTGATCGCCGAAGTCGCGCAATTCGTGGCGTTGCTGGTCGTTGCGCAGGTGCTGCATGCAGCCACGTTCGCCGTGCACCACAGCGCATCGATCCTGACCATCCAGCGCTGGTTCCATGGCCGGGCGACGGCGTGCGGGCAGGCGCTGTACGTCAGCATCGGCTACGGCGTAGGCGGAACCGCCGGCAGCCTGCTGGCCGCATGGCTGTGGTCCGCGCTCGGCCCGTCAGCGGCATTCCTGTCGAGCAGCGTGGCCGCGTTGCTGGGCTGGCTGGCGGTGCGTCGGGCGCGCGAATACGACACGGCCCAGCGCGCGCGTGAATCCGTGGTCTGACCGTGGTGGTCGGGGCCGCACCTGCTGCGGCCCGCGCTGCGCCGATCAGGCCAGCATCAGCTCGGTGTTTGCAGTGAGCTGCGTGCCGCGTGCCAGCGGGTGCGTGGCCTGCGTCGGGCGCAGCGTCAGGGTGAGCGCGGCCTGCTCGTCACGCGAGAGCTGCCGGAACAGAAAATCGCGCGAGTTGCCCGGTTCGTCGGGCAGGTAAAGCTGGGTGGCCAGCGCACCGCCGCCGCGCGGCGCGATGCGCACGTGGATATGGGGCGTTCGCCCGGGATAGGCCACCGGCCTGATCGTGCGGAAGTGAAAGCGTCCATCAGCTTCGGTCTGCGCTCGTCCGTAGCCCTGGAAGTGCGGATCGCGCTCCGTCTCGGCGCCGCCGGCCGGGTGGTGGTAGACGGCATTCGCATCACACTGCCAGATCTCGACCTCGGCCTGCGCGACGGGCGTGCCGCGGCGATCGAGGACGCGGCCCGTCAGGTAGATCGGCACGCCTCGACTGAGCAGCCGGTCGCCATCGAAGGCGAGCAGATCGGCGTCGGTCTGCGTCGGTCGTTCGCCGGCGCCGCGCGGATAGAAGGGCCCAAGCGACTGGGGCGGCGTGGCGCGCCCCGCCTGGGCCTGGGCCGGCATCAGCGGCGCCACCCCCAGCGCGGACAGGGTGATGATTGCCTGCCGGCGTCGCAGGGTCAAAGCGTTGTTCGGGCGTTCGCTCATCGAGGAGTCCCCGGTCAGTTGCTGCGGAGCCGGTTCGACGTACGCGCCGGCCGAAGAGTTCCTCGGCACCACGGGGCGTGCATGCGGCAACGCGGCATAATGCGGCCTCCGATTTCGCAAGGCGCAGTGGTGCGATGGCGCAGACGCTTTACGACAAGCTTTGGAACGCGCACGTCGTTCATGTCGAGGACGACGGCACGACCGTGCTCTACATCGACCGCCATCTGGTCCACGAGGTGACGAGTCCGCAGGCTTTCGAAGGCCTGCGGCTGGCGGGGCGCAAACCCTGGCGGATCAGTTCAGTGGTTGCCACGGCCGACCACAACACACCCACGGCGGGCTGGGAACTGGGCTACGACGGCATCACCGATCCGATCTCGCGCGAGCAGGTGGTCACGCTCGATACCAACATCCGCGAGTTCGGCGCTGCCGCGTACTTCCCGTTCCTCGACCGGCGGCAGGGGATCGTCCACGTGATGGGGCCGGAGCAGGGCGCAACGCTGCCGGGAATGACGGTGGTGTGCGGCGATTCGCACACCAGCACGCATGGTGCTTTTGGCGCACTCGCGTTCGGCATCGGCACCAGCGAGGTTGAGCACGTGCTCGCCACGCAGACGCTGCTGATGAAGAAGGCGAAGAACATGCGCGTGCGGGTCACGGGCAAGCTGCCTTTCGGCTGCACTGCCAAGGACGTGGTGCTGGCCGTGATCGGCAGGATCGGCACGGCCGGTGGTACCGGCTATGCGATCGAGTTCGCCGGCTCGGCCATCGAGGCGTTGTCGGTGGAAGGACGGATGACGGTGTGCAACATGGCGATCGAAGCAGGCGCGCGCGCCGGCATGGTCGCGGTGGATGAGAAGACGATCGAGTACGTCCGCGGACGGCCCTTTGCCCCCGACGGCGCACTATGGGAGCGCGCGGCGGCTTACTGGCAAACGCTGCGCTCCGATCCTGATGCGCGCTTCGATGCCGAGGTCGAGATCCGTGCCGACACGCTCAAGCCGCAAGTGACCTGGGGCACGTCGCCGGAGATGGTGGCGTCGATCGACGACCGCGTGCCCGATCCGGAATCTGAGAAGGACCCGGTGCGCCGTGAGGGCATCGAGCGGGCGCTGAAGTACATGGGCCTGAAGCCGAGCACGCCGATTTCCGACATCCGTGTCGACAAGGTCTTCATCGGCTCGTGCACCAATTCGCGCATCGAAGACCTGCGTGAAGCAGCCTGGGTGGTCAAGCGGATCGGCAAGCGCGTCGCACCGGGCGTGAAGCTGGCGATGGTCGTGCCCGGCTCCGGACTGGTGAAAGCGCAGGCCGAGCGCGAAGGGCTCCACGAGGTTTTTCGTGCCGCGGGCTTCGACTGGCGCGAGCCTGGCTGCTCGATGTGCCTGGCGATGAACGCCGACCGGCTTGAACCGGGCGAGCGTTGTGCCTCGACCAGCAATCGCAATTTCGAAGGCAGGCAGGGTGCCGGCGGCCGCACCCATCTCGTCTCCCCGGCGATGGCTGTCGCCGCCGCCATCGAGGGGCATTTCGTTGACATCAGGAGGCTCCAGTGAAGAAGGTGCTCGTCATCATCGCCGCCGCGATCGCGATCGCCGGCTGCAACACGATTTCCGGCGCCGGAAAGGACATCGAGGCTGCTGGCCATGCCGTCGACAAGGCGGCGCAGGACACGAAGAAGAAGATGTAGGGGTCGCGTGTTGGACGCATTCACCGGTCATACCGGGGTGGTGGCGCCGCTCGACCGCGCCAACGTCGATACCGACGCGATCATCCCGAAGCAGTTCCTGAAGTCGATCCATCGGACCGGCTTCGGCCCGAATCTGTTCGACGAATGGCGCTACCTGGATCACGGC
>JAHEDN010000453.1 GCA_024641225.1 Burkholderiales bacterium
GTGCCGCCGGCCAGCCGCAGTTCCGAATTCGTCGTGCGGTAGACGTAGCGGGCCGAAAGTGGCAACGCCGCGCGCGGCTCGGCGAGCGTGGCGAGGGCCGTGCGAAGCGCCGCTCCGGTCGCTTCGAGTTCCGCCGGTCCAGCGGCATCCGCGGCTTCCGCGGGCTGTTCGACACCCGCCCTCGCTGCCGCGTCGGTGTTTGCTTCTGCAGGAACCGCGGCCTCCTGCGCCGCGGTCGGCGCGACCTCTGGCCGAGCGTTCGCCACCGGTTCGATTTCCGCTTGCACACCAGCCTGGGCCGGCATGACGGCTGGGGAAACTGCAGCGGCAGGCTTCCGCTCGGTCGGCAAGGCACGCGGCCTGGAAACGGTGCGCGGCGCCGGCGCCGCAAGCGGAGCAACGCTCGGCGCGGTCGGCGGCAGAAGCCGTGCGGTTACGGTGGCCACTTCCGTGAGCGCCGCGCCCTCTGCGCCGAATAGCATCCGCTGCACGCGCTCGAGCACCAGCGCGTGCGCCAGCAGCGTGACCAGCAGCACCAGTGCCACACGCGACGGCGAGGGCGTCAAGGGGATAAACGTGAGAGCGGACATTCGCGGATCGTTTCACTGCCCAACGCACAGCCGGTCGACGTCGCTGACGCAACGCCGTTTTCGCGGCGTGCCGTCGTTCCTCGGCCCGCCGCTAAGATACCCGCGATCTGCCATGCGAATTCAGAGATGAAGCTTGCAACCCTGCGCGACGGTTCCCGCGACGGCCAGCTGATCGTCGTCTCGCGCGACCTGACGACGGCCCACCTGGCCAGCAGCATCGCGGGCCGGCTGCAGCTGCTGCTGGACGACTGGAGCTTCATCGCTCCGCAGCTGAACGATCTTTACCAGACGCTGAACGAAGGCCGCGCACGGCATGCGTTCGCATTCGACCCGCACCAGTGTATGGCGCCGCTGCCGCGCGCCTACCAATGGGCCGACGGCTCGGCCTACGTCAACCACGTCGAGCTCGTGCGCAGGGCGCGCGGCGCCGACATGCCGGAATCGTTCTGGACCGATCCGCTGATGTACCAGGGCGGCTCCGACGACCTGCTCGGCCCCCGCGACGACATCGTCTGCCCGCGCGAGGACTTCGGCATCGACTTCGAGGCGGAAGTTGCGGTGATCACCGACGACGTGCCGATGGGCACTACGCCGGACGAAGCGGTCCGTCACATCCGCCTGCTGATGCTGGTGAACGACGTGTCGCTGCGCAACCTGATCCCGGCGGAGCTCGCCAAAGGCTTCGGCTTCTTCCAGAGCAAGCCGGCCACCGCGTTCTCGCCGGTGGCGGTCACGCCGGACGAGCTCGGCGACGCCTGGGACGGCCGCCGCGTGCACCGGCCGCTCTTGGTGCACTTCAACGGCACGCAGGTGGGCGCGGCCGAGGCCGGCGTCGACATGGTGTTCGATTTCGCCCAGCTGATCGCCCATCTCGCACGGACGCGCAATGCGCGCGCCGGCAGCATCGTGGGTTCCGGTACGGTCAGTAACAAGGACGCATCCCGGGGCTATTCATGCATCGCCGAAAAGCGCGCGCTCGAGATGATCGCGGGCGGCAAGCCCGCTACGCCGTTCATGAGTTACGGTGACACGGTGCGCATCGAAATGTTCGATGCCTCGGAAGCATCGATCTTCGGTGCGATCGAGCAGAAGGTGGCCGCGCCGGCAAGGCGGCGCGGATGACGCCGCCGGTGCGATACTGAATCGGCTCGGGCAGAAAACGCGGAGGCAACGATGGCCGGCAGGAGCAAAGCAGCGACGCTGCCCTTCATGGGCGTCAGCGAGGGATTCGATCTGGTGAAGAAGGTGTGGGGCGTGACCGGGCTGCCGATGCTGCCCACCCCGTCGAGCATGGCGCAGTTCGCCACGCGCCTGCCGCAGACGCTGCCGTCGATGATCGCGCCCACCCTCGATGTGGAGGAACTGGACAAACGGATCGCCGACCTGCGCGCCGTCGAGCAGTGGCTGAACCTCAACCTGAGCATGTTGCGCACCACGGTTCAGAGCCTGGAAGTCCAGCGCAACACGATCGCCACCCTCAAGTCGTTCGGCGGCGCGATGCTCGCCGCCGCACCGGCGCAGGCGGCTGGTGCACCGGTG